>JBOGZM010000401.1:0-4378 GCA_050697255.1 Solirubrobacterales bacterium | reverse complement strand
CGGCGGGGACTCCCCGCCGAAGGTGAAGGTCAGGTCGCCGCGGCAGGGAGCGCGCTTCACCCGCGCGCTGAGGATCCTGGCGGAGGCGAGCGACGACGAGCGGATCACGCGCGTCGACCTGTACGTGGACAGGAGGCTCGTGGACCGCGACACCCGCGCTCCCTACCGGGACACGTGGACCGTCCCGAGGCGGCTGTCCTACGGATCTCACTCGATCACCGCCCGCGCATACGACAGCGGGGGGCAGTCGGCGGCCCACGCCATCGGCGTCAAACGCGTCAGGAACGCGACGGCGGCGGCGAAGCGCAAGCGCGGGCACAAGCGGCGCTAGGGACCCTCCGATGAGCCGGCCCTTGCAGGCGCTCAAGGACCCCCCGTCACGGGGCCGATGGACCCTGAGGAAGCTATTCCAGGGGGAATCGGTAATGACGAACGACGCTCTTGTCCATAGGATCGCCGGCCGCCTGCCGGGCGCGAGAAGGGAGTCCCGCGCGTTGCGGCTGAAGCTCGTTGCCGCCTGCGCGGCGATCTGCTTGGCGTGGGGGATGAGCATCGCCGCTTCAGGGGCCGGCGCCGCGGCATGCGCAAAGGTCGCGTCTCCGCTCGGCTCGGACGCCTATCCGGGCACGGTCGCCGAGCCGTACGCGACCGTCGAGCACCTCGCCAACTCGCTCTCCCCCGGGGAGACCGGCTGCCTGCGGGCCGGCGTGCTCCAGGGTGACGTGAAGGTCACGAAGGGCGGCGTGGCAGGGTCGCCGACCACGATCACCAGCTACCCGGGCGAGCGCGCGACGGTGGTCGGCCGCTTCCGCGTCGCCGACACGGCGAACCACGTCACGGTCACCGGCCTCGATCTCGACGGCCGCAACGAGGAGAACCTGCCGAGCCCGACGATCAACGGCGACCAGGTCACGTTCAGCGCCAACGACGTCACCAACCACCACACCACGATCTGCTTCATCGTCGGGAGCGACACCTACGGCCGGGCCCGCGACGCCGTGATCGAGCGCAACCGCATCCACGACTGCGGGCAGCTGCCCGCCACGAACCACCATCACGGCATCTACGTGGAGGCCTCCGACCGCGCGCGGATCACCGACAACTGGATCTACGACAACGCGGACCGGGGCGTGCAGCTGTTCCCGGACGCGCAGAGCACCTACATCGCGCGCAACGTGATCGACGGCAACGGGCAGGGGATCATCTTCTCGCGCGAGTCCGCGAACAACCTCGCCGAGCACAACGTGATCTCGAACCCGGTGCTGCGCTACAACATCGAGGAGTGGGAGCTGACCGGTGGCGGCAACATGGCGCGCCGGAACTGCGTGTGGAGCACCCGCCACCAGGGCAACGCCGGCATCCAGCCGGGGCTCGACGTGCCCACGATCGAGAACAAGGTCACCGAGCCGGGGTACGTGAACCGCGGCGACAAGGACTTCCGCCTGCGTGCGGACAGCCCCTGCGTGAACTTCGCCGCGGGCCTGCAGCCGGCGGCCAAGAAGCCCCGCGCGAAGCGCGGCAAGCGTGCCGTCCGCCTGCGCAGCAACACGGCATCGGTGTGGCCGGGCGGCCACGTGCGCCTGCGGGCCAGGGTCGTCTCCAAGCGCGCCCGCGCCTCGGCCGCGAAGCGGGCGGTGCTGAAGGTGCGCCGCGGAGGCAGGTGGCGCAAAGCCGGCACGATGCGCCTGCGCGGCGGCCGCTGCTACCTGTACCGGCCGCGGCTCGGGCGGCCCCGGGGCGGCAAGCGGCGCTTCGGCGGCGTGCGCCTGAAGCGCGGCGCCGGCGTGCTGCGCCTGCGCGCGTACGTGAAGGGTGCGGGGCGCTCCAACATCGTGCGCATCCGCGTCGGGCGCTAGCCGGAGCGGGGTCGGCATAGACTCCCGGCAACAGCGACCAACCGGGAGGCGGAGATGGAAGACGCACACATGGGCGGGGAGACGGTCCTGGTCACAGGCGGGTCGGGCTTCCTCGGAGGCTGGTGCCTCGTGGAGCTCCTGCGACGGGGCTACCGGGTCCGCGCGACGGTGCGCGACCTGTCGCGAGAGGCGGAGGTCCGGGCGATGCTCGAACCGGAGGTCGATGCGGGCGACCGCCTGTCGGTCCATGGCGCCGACCTCACCGACGACGCCGGGTGGGAAGGCGCGATCGACGGCTGCGACTACGTCCTCCACGTTGCCTCGCCGTTCCCGCCGCAGCAGCCGGAGGACCCGGACGACCTGATCGTCCCCGCGCGCGACGGCACCCTGCGCGTGCTGCGAACCGCCCTCGAAGCCGGCGTGAAGCGCGTCGTCGTGACGTCGTCCGCGGTGGCCGTCGCCAACAGCGGCCGGCCACCCGCCTCGGGGGAGGCGTTCACGGAGGCCGATTGGAGCGACCCGGCAAACCCCGACCTCACCCCCTACGGCCGTTCCAAGACGATCGCGGAGCGCTCGGCCTGGGAGTTCGTGAACGAGCGAAACGAGACCCGCCGCCTGGCCGTGGTGAATCCCAGTGCGATCCTCGGGCCCGTGCTCAGCGGCGATCGCTCCTACTCGCTGCAGGCGATCGAGAGGTTGCTCGAGGGAATGCCGGGTGTTCCACGGCTCGGATTCAGCTTCGTCGACGTGCGCGACGTGGCCGATCTACAACTGCGCGCGATGACTGCACCGGAGGCGGCGGGTGAGCGGTTCCTGGGAGCGGGCCCGTTCCTGTGGATGAGCGAGGTCGCCGAGATCCTGCGTGACCGGCTCGGGCCCTCCGCGGCGAAGGTGCCCACGCGCAAGGTGCCCAACTTCGTGGTGCGGGCGATGGCGCGGTTCGATCCCGGCCTGCGCACCGTCGTCAACGATCTCGGGAAGCGCCGCCTGATGTCCTCGGAGAAGGCGAAGACGAGGCTCGGCTGGTCGCCCCGGCCGATCGAGGAGACGGTGGTCGACACGGCTGAGAGCCTGCTGCGGGTGGGCGCCGTCGCGACGCCGGCCGCCTGAACGGGCCGTCCGGCGACGTCCTCAGACGCGCCTGCGCAACCGGTCCAGCACGTCCCACGCGCGGGAGGAGCGAACGGCTCGCACCGCGCGCGACACCTTCAGCCGGTAGCGACGGTCGGAGTCGTCGTGGTAGACGCCGACGCGCGGCCACTCCAGCGGCCGCGCGGGATGTATCCGCGAGGGCAGGGTGCACGCCGCCTCGTAGCCGGCCCGGCCGGCAGCCGCCGCGACGCGCGAGTCGTAGTCGCCGTAGGGGTACGCGAGCGTCGTGCACGGACGGCCCAGGCGGCGCTCGCACTCCGCGCGGGACTCGCGCAGCTCCTCCTCCAGCGCGGCGTCGCCGAGCGTCGTCAGATGCGGGTGAGACCGGGTGTGGGAGCCGATCTCCCACCCGTTCGCGTCGAGTTCGCCCAGCTGCTCCCAGGTGAGCGGGCGCAGCTCGGGCTCGAACGGCCCTTCCATCCACTGGTCGATGCCCGGCCAGTGCATGGGCTCGCCGCGCGGCGGCCAATCCGTCGGCACGAACACGGTTCCCGGCAGGCCGAGCCGGTCGAGGATCGGCCGCGCCCGCTCGAGCACCGACAGGTACGCGTCGTCGAACGTGACCGCGACCGTCCTGCCCGACCGCGCCCCCAGGGCGGCGTCACGAAAGGTGGCGCCCTCGTAGCCGCGCCGCAGCAGCAGCTCGAGCTGGCGCTCGAACGCCGGCGGGGTGACCGACAGCGGGGCCGGCCAGCGCTCGCTGACCGCGTGGTAGCACAGGACGAGGGTGTCGCTCAACTGGCGGTGCTCGCGCGGCGTCGCGCACTCAGGCGCCTCATCGGCCGGCCGATCAGCTCGTTCCGTGGGACGGCGAGCCGGAACAGCACCTTGCGCGCGAAGGCGTGTGCGGTGCTCCGGCGTCGCTCCGGGTAGCCGGCGAAGCGCCGCGCGGTCGCCTCGAACTCGGTCCGCGGCGCGATCACCTGCATCGCCTCGAGCTGGCTGGTGTGCAGCGCGTGGTAGAAGGAGCTGGCGACGTTCATGACCGGATGCGGGAACAGGTCGTAGCGCGACCAGTATCCGGTGTCCCAGCGGTGCAGGTTCGCGGCCAGCGTGCCGGCGCCCTGCTCGAACTGGCGCCTGACCTCCTCGTCCCCCAGCGCAACCCCGACGTCGTACAACCCCCAGAGCGCGAAGATGCCGCCGTTCAGGACGTAGGAGGGCGGGTCGGTCGGGTACTCCTCGGGCCATGTGCCGCCGTCGAGGCGGGCCTGCACGCCGCCCTCGCCACTCGGCAGCCGCATCGCGGCCACCGCCCGCCGGGCCGCGTCGGCCCAGCGCTCCTCGCCGGTCTCGAGATGGAGCCGCGCCAGCAGGCTGGCGCCCTCGCCCTGGGCCATCGCCGACGGCCACCCCGCGGGGAGCTGGAA
>JBOGZM010000400.1:0-4193 GCA_050697255.1 Solirubrobacterales bacterium | reverse complement strand
GTTCTGGGACGCCTATGCGCCCGACGTCGAGCGGCGCTCGGAACCGCTCGCCTCGCCGCTGCGCGCCGACGACGAGATGCTCGCCGGGCTCCCGCCGGCGCTGGTGATCGTCGACGAGGCCGATGTGCTGCGCGACGAGGGCGAGGCGTACGCGGCGCGCCTGCGCGCCGCCGGCGTCGCCGTCACCACCGTCCGCTACGACGGCATCACCCACGACTTCATGATGCTCAACCCGCTCAGCGCCACGCATGCGACGCGTGCCGCGGTCGCGCAGGCGATCGCAGTGCTGCGCGACGCGCTTGAGAGCGCCTGAGGCTCCCCCGTATTCCGCGCCGCGCCTCACCCCGGGGCGCGGCGCGTTTGATCCCACTCCGCGTTGTGTCACGACTCGCGGCTCTGTCCGGTCTTTGCTGATGCACGACTGATCACGCCGACCGGCGCAACTCGGATCACATACGCGAAAGGAACGTCATGAAGATCGTGGTCATCGGCGGAAGCGGCCTCATCGGATCAAGACTTGTGACCAAGCTCGACGAGCACGGCCACAAGACGGTCGCGGCGTCACCGGACTCGGGGGTCAACACGCTCACCGGCGAGGGACTGGCCGAAACCCTCGAGAGCGCCTCGGTGGTTGTCGACGTGTCGAACTCTCCCTCGTTCGACGACGCGGCAGTCCTGGAGTTCTTCGAAACGTCAACCCGCAACATCCTTGCCGCAGAAGCGGCCGCAGGCGTCGGGCATCACGTTGCGTTGTCGGTCGTGGGAACCGAGCGCCTGTCCGAAAGCGGGTACTTCCGCGCGAAGATCGCCCAGGAAAGGCTGATCAGGGACTCCTCGATGCCCTACACGATCCTGCGCGCAACGCAGTTCTTCGGGTTCATCGGCCGGATCGCCGACTCAAGTGCCGAGGGCGACACGGTTCGCCTGGCGCCGGTACTGGTTCAGCCCGAGGCGGCCGATGACGTGGCCGCGGCGCTCGCTGACATCGCGACGAGCCCGCCGCTGAACGACACGGTCGAGCTGGCCGGCCCCGAGCCGTTCCGGCTCGACGAATTGGCCCGTCGCGTCCTGAGCGCAAACAACGACCCACGCCGCGTGACGGCCGACGTCCACGCACGCTATTTCGGTGCAGAACTCGACGACCACTCCCTCACCCCCGGCGACAACCCGCGCATAGCCCCGACCCACTTCGAGGACTGGCTCAGCCAGTCCACGGCAAGGCAAACCCCAACCGGAAGGAGCTCCTCATGAGCGGTGGCCCGTCCTCCAGCAGCCCCGGCGACCCGCGCCGAAGGATCGGCGCGCGGGTCCGGGTCTCGCACCTGGTTCAGCCCGGCCGCCGCGCGGAGCTCGAGGGCGTGGTCGTGGGCCGCCAGAAGTACGGCGTGAACGTCCGCCTGCCCGACGGCACGATCCGGAGCTTCTTCGACGTCGAGGTCTCGCCGGTGGAGCCGGAGTCGTCCGGCGACCTACGGGCAGGGCTGCTCCGCGCGGAGCGGGACGCGATCTCGAGCGGCGGGGTCTGGGACGAGGCGGGCGTGGCCGCCGCCGAGCTGCGCATCGACCGCCTCAAGGCGCAGCTGGGCGAGCGCACCCCCGGCATTCACGAAAACCATCTTCGCTTCAATTAAAGGAGACCTCATGGAGATCGCACTGCTGGGACTTCGGCTCGTCGTGGGCCTTGCGTTCGCCGCGCACGGCGCCCAGAAGCTGTTCGGCGCCTTTGGTGGCGACGGCATCGGACGCACCGCCCGTTCATTCGAGCGGATCGGCCTGCGCCCGGGCAAGCTCCACGCCTGGGTGGCAGGGACTACCGAGTTCCTCGGGGGCCTTCTCATCGCCCTCGGCCTCGTGACTCCCCTCGCCGCGACGGCACTGATCGCCGTGATGGTCGCGGCCACGCTCACGGTCGGCCTGCCCAATGGGTTCTTCGTCGCCAGCAACGGATACGAATACAACCTGGTCCTGGCGGCGACGTTGTTCGCCCTTGCCGGGATCGGCGCGGGGGACTGGTCGCTCGACAGCGCGGTCGGTATCGATCTGACCGGCACGCTCCCCGCGCTCGGAGCGCTGGGCGCGGGCGTCCTGGGTGGGCTCGGCGCGGTCCTCAGCGGTCGCCTCGCCCCCGGTCGTGATTCCGGCCATCGCCGGAGGTACGCCGAGCGCCAGGCCGCGTGAACTGATGGCGCTATGAGCCCTGAACGGCTCATCGCGACGTCCGTACTCGTCATTGGAACGGGAGGTTCGGGGCTGCGCGCGGCGATCGAGCTTGCTGAGCGCGGGAGGGACGTGCTCGCCGTCGGGAAGCGGCCCAAGGCGGACTCCCACACGTCGCTCGCTGCCGGCGGCATCAACGCGGCGCTTGCGACCGTCGACGGCGAGGACACCTGGCAGCAGCACGCGGCCGACACCCTCCAGGAGAGTTATCTCCTCGCCGACCCGCGCACGGTGCAGATCGTGACCGAGGGCGCGCCTCGCGCGATCGAGGAACTCGAACGCTACGGGATGCCGTTCGCCCGCGAGCAGGACGGGCGGATCTCGCAGCGCTACTTCGGCGCGCACACGTTCCGCCGCACGGCGTTCGCCGGTGACTACACCGGCCTTGAGATCCAGCGCACCCTGGTTAACCGCGCTGGGCTGCTGCAGGTCCCGATCCTCGACACGATCTACATCACGGGGCTCCTCGTGCGAGACAACGTTGCCTTCGGCGCCTATGGCTTCGACCTGTTCGACGGCACCCGCTATGTCATTCACGCGGACTCAGTCATCTTGGCGGCCGGCGGTCACACCCGGATCTGGCGTCACACCTCCTCGCGCCGCGACGAGAACACCGGCGACTCGTTCCGCCTCGCCGTGGAGGCCGGTGGTCGGATCCGCGACCCGGAACTGGTGCAGTTTCACCCCTCGGGCCTCATCGAGCCGGAAAACGCGGCCGGGACACTCGTGTCCGAGGCGGCGCGCGGCGAGGGCGGCATCCTCCGCAACGGCGTCGGAGAACGCTTCATGGCGCGATACGACCCGGAGCGTATGGAGTTGTCCACGCGCGATCGCGTCGCGCTCGCGACCTACACCGAGATCATGGAGGGTCGCGGCACTCCCAACGGCGGCGTTTGGCTCGACATCTCGCACCTGCCCCGCCGGACCATCATGCAGCGCCTGCCGCGCGTCTACCAGACCCTGCTCGAACTGCAGATGCTCGACGTCACGAAGAGTCCCGTGGAGGTCGCACCGACTGCGCACTACTCGATGGGAGGCGTCTGGACGCACCCCGAGGACTACGGCACCGGGATCGAGGGGCTCTACGCGATCGGTGAGGCGTCGAGCGGGCTGCACGGCGCCAACCGCCTCGGCGGGAACTCCCTGATCGAACTGCTCGTCGCCGGGCGGATCGCCGGAGAAGCCGCCGCCGCCTACTCGGCGCAGCTCACCGCTCAGCCGCGCTCCGCGGCCGCGCTCGCAGAGGCACGCTTCCAGGTCGACGAGCTGCTCGCCGCTGATGGGCAGGAGAACGTTCGGGCCCTGCAGCGGGCTATCCGGAACACGATGACCGAGCATGCCGGGGTCGTACGCGACGAGGCGGGTCTCCTCGCGGGCCTCGCACAACTCGACGTCATCGACGCGCGCATGGCCGACTTGGGCGTGCACCCCGACGCGGCAAGCTTTCACGCCCTCGCGCACGCCTTCGACCTGAAGTCCGCGACCCTCGCAGCCCGAGCCACTCTCGAGGCCGCCCTCGAGCGGCGGGAGACCCGCGGTTGTCACAATCGCTCCGACTATCCAGAGCTCGACGCTGCGCTGCAGGTCAACCTCGTCTGGTCTGGGCCGGGCCGCCTCGCTCGCGAGGAGATCCCGGCGATCCCCGACGGAATTGCTGCTCTGATGCATGAGGTCTCCACGGCCGGCCTCATCGAATAGCCGGAACTCGCGAGTCCGAGTGAGCGCTCGTCTCGGCATCCTACGGTGCCTGAGCTCCAATAGACCGCCGTGGCCGCTCCGCTACAGATCGCATGTGCGCCGCGCTCGTTCTGCCGCGTGAAGGGAGTCTCTCGCACAGCAGGCTCTCTCAGGCAATCGCCTCCCCGCGACTAATCCTCGAACAGTGCGAGCGGGGTCCTTACGAGTCCGGCTTGTCGGCGACCGGCACGACGAGAACCGGGCATGGCGCGTCGTGCAGGACGTCTAGCACGGCGCTG
>JBOGZM010000399.1:0-9019 GCA_050697255.1 Solirubrobacterales bacterium | reverse complement strand
TACTCGTCCGGTCGCGCGAGCCAGGTCTCCGACATGCCGCAATTGTCCTGCCTCGGCCCTTGCGCGGCGGTTAGCATCCGCCCATCTGCCCTCCGTTCAACACCTTCTTTGCCGGGGCTGGGTCGTGACGCTGCGGCGACGCGTCCCTGCATAGGATCCGCGCATGGCCCGGCTGCCCTACGTCGACCCTTCGGCCGCCGGCGAGCCGGTGCGCGACGCGCTCGAACGAGCGCCGCCGCTCAACATCTTCCGCATGATGGCCAACGCGGACTCGGCCTTCCGCCCGTGGCTGCGCTGGGGGTCGGCGCTCCTGCGGGACCTCGAGCTGGATCCGCTGCTGCGCGAGCTTGCGATCCTGCGCGTCACGCGCCTCACGCCGCACGCCGAATACGAATGGGTGCAGCACGTCCCGATCGCGCAGGCGGTCGGGGCGAGCGACGAGCAGGTGGCGGCGCTCGCGCGCGACGAGCAGGAGGCCGAGTGCTTCTCCGAGGTCGAGCGGCTGGTGCTGCGTTTCACGACCGAGGTCGTGCGCGACGCGCGTGCCTCGGAGCACGCGCTCGCTGGGCTCAGGCAGGCCATGTCCCCGCGCGAGATCGTGGAGCTGCTGATGGTGATCGGCCAGTACATGATGGTGGCCCGCGTGATGGCCACGACCGACATGGAGCTGGACGAGCCGGCGGGCGCGGCCGCGCTTGACGCGGCCGGCTGAGCCGGACGATCAGCCGCGACGCATCAGGCGCCCGACGGCCGCCATCAGCTCAGTCGTGCGGTCCTCGCGCCTGCCCGCCGCGGTGCCCCCCACGCAGTGCCGGGCGTGATCGTCGAGCAGACCGAGTGCGACCTTGTCGAGCGCCGCCTGCACGGCGCCGATCTGGGTCAGCACATCGATGCAGTAGCGGTCGTCCTCGACCATTCCCTCGATGCCCCGCACCTGGCCCTCGATCCGGTGCAGCCGCTTCAGCAGCTGCTCCTTCGTGGCGGTGTAGCCGCGCGTGTCCGTGGTCTCAGGCATGTTGCTCCCTTCGCCGCTCGACGCCGAGGATAGCAATACCCCTCCCCGGTATCTCCTCAGTCCTCGCTGCAATACTGCTGCGATGACCGCCGATCCGTTCGAGAGGGCGCTCACCGGCGAGGATGAGCTGCGTGCCATCTACGGCGACCCGATGCAGAGGGCGCTGAAGAAGGACGTCGCCCGGCTGGACGACGTGTGCCGGCGGCTGATCGCCGCCTCGCCGATGGTGTTCGTCGCGAGCTACTCCGCCGACGGCCGCTGCGACGTCACGCCGCGCGGCGGACCGCCGGGCTTCGTGACGGTGCTGGACGAACGCCGGCTCGTGATCCCCGACGCGACCGGCAACCGCCGCCTCGACACACTCACGAACGTCGTCGCCACCGGCCGGGCCGGCCTGATCTTCCTGATCCCCGGCCGCGACACCACGCTGCGCGTAAACGGCCCCGCCTGCGTGACCGGCGACGCCACGCTGCTCGGGGTGCTGAAAGCGGTCGGCAAGCCGCCCCGCACGGCGATCGTGGTCGAGGCCGAGGAGGCCTATGCGCACTGCCCGAAGGCGTTCGTGCGGTCGAAGCTGTGGGACCCTGCGACGTGGACCGCGGCCGACGACCTGCCCTCTCCCGCGGAGGTCACGCTGGCCCACAGGCGCGACCCCGGCCTGACGCTCGAGGACGTCGAGCGCCAGCAGCGCGAGAGCCTGCTCCACGGGCTGGACTGAGCGTCCCACACGCGGTTAGACTCGGCCCCCCGATGGCCGCCTTCAACTCCGCAGCGGAGTTCCGCGAGGTGATGGACAGGGTGTTCACGATCATGAGCACCGACCCCGGCATGGGCCCGAAGCTGCGCGAGGCACGCGTCCCGCAGCGGTTCGAGTTCCCCGACCAGGATGCGGTCGTGAACATCACCTACGACGACTCCGGCGGCGAGCAGAACCTGCGCTGGGAGTGGTCCGACGACGTCGCCTGGGAGCCCCAGGTCGAGATGACGATGGACTCCGACGTCGCGAACAAGTACTTCCAGGGCAAGGAGAACGTCGCGGTCGCGCTCGCCCGGCGGCGGATCAAGAGCGGCGGCGACGTGAAGGCCGCCCTGAAGCTGATACCGATCACGAAGCCGGTGTTCGCGCAGTACCGCGAGATGGTCGAGCGCGAGTACCCGCACCTGGCGCTCTAGGGTTATCAGGGACCTCCGCTCGTGATCTTGGTGCACTTTGGGGGTCCACATGGACCCCCAAACTGGACCAACCGTGGCGGTCGGCGCCCTCCCGGACGCAGAAGAGCCCGCGACATGCGCGGGCTCTGATCTGGACTGACTTGGTCGGGCCCCGGGCTAGCGCCTCAGCCTGATCTTCCGCGTGGCCTTGCGCGAGTTGCCCGCCGCGTCCGTCGCAATGACCGTCACCCTGGCGGTCAGCCTCTTGCCTCTCCGCAGAGCGCGCCGCACGGAGCGAAGCGCCTTCTTGGAGAGCCTGAGCCGCAGCCGCACCTGCTTGCCGGTCCGGCCCTTGCGAACGACGCCCCTGAGCCTCAGCGCGCGGCTGGCGCCCGAGAGGGACACCTTGGCCGACGCCGTCAGGACGCACGGTGCCGCGCAGCTCGCGACCACGACGACCCCGCGCCGCCTCAGCACTCGCTGCTTGCGGGCGGCAGCCAGCGCCAGGGAAGGCGCCCTCCCACCGGTCACCGGGGCGGTCAGGCTCGGAACCGTCACGAACGGCGACGACTGCGGCCCTGTGCCGGTTCCCGCACCCGGGTCCGGGGTCGGGCCGGGGCCAGGGGTCGGGTCCGGGCCGGGGTCAGGCGCCGGCAACGCGTACGTGACCTCGAGGACCGGCCGCCGGGAGGCGGTCCCGTCCTCCTTCGAGGCAAACTCGACGCTGTTGCTCGAGGTCTGCCGCAGCCCGAGGTTCAGCTCGCCGTTCCCGGTGACGACCGACTGGACGTCGTACTCGACATCCGAGTTGGACGGGATGGCACCCCTGTCACCGATCGGGTCGCCGAACGTGGGCCGGTTGGACCACTTCACGCCGGACTCCGTCCAGCCGCCCGCCGCCGAGTACAGGGCGGGACCGTCGGAGGTGGAGTCGCTGAGGGCCCGCAGCCGCAGCTTCGCGCTCTGCACGGTGCCGGCGATGCCGGCCACGTTGAACCGCAGGACGCTCTCGATCCTGGGGTCGCCGTCCGTGCGGAGCTTGCTCGAGCTGCCGTAGTTCGTGCCGGAATGCCCCTGCTCCACGCGAGCGTCCGCGACGGGCGCGAACACCAGCGTGCGCAGCCCGCTGTCCGCCACGGTGACCGTCACCGTGGTCGTGGCGGTCGCACCGCGAGTGTCCGTCACCTGGAGCGTGACCGTGTAGGTACCGGGTGTCTCGTAGGTGAACGTCGGCTCGGCGTCGGTCGAGTCGTCCAGCAGGTTGTCACCGTCGAGATCCCACGCGTAGGTCAGCACGTCGCCCAGGTCGGGGTCGGTGGAGCCGAGCCCACTGAACGTGACCTCGAGCGGCATCACGCCGTTGACCGGGGTCGCCGTGGCAACAGCGGTCGGCGGCTGGTTCGCGACCGTGTACCGGATGCGCTGCACGACGTCGTTGCGCTGGTCCACGTACAGCAGGTCGCCCTCCGGTGTCACCTCGAGGTCCGTCGCGCGCATCGCCAGCCCTGCGAACGGGATCACGTTGCCCTTCTGAGGCAGTCCGTCCGCCCCTGGGAGCAGTGCCCAGATGCAGCTCCGCAGCCGGTCGGCGAAGAACAGCGCACGGCTGTACATGGGCGGGAACGTGCCGCCCACGGCCGGGTAGAACTCGAGGCCGGACAGCGTGCTGCCCGCGGGCGAGCCCGCCAGGTCCTGCTCGCAGTTCTCCTCGGCGTGGACCGGCAGCTCGTGGTCGTAGGCCCAGTGGGGGTCCGTGTCGGCGTTGCCGGCCGCGTACAGCCCCTCGCAGACGTTCAGGTCCTGCTCGTCGCTGCGCTTCCGGATGTTCGAGCCCTCGTAGCAGGGCCAGCCGAAGTTGCGCACCGTTGAGGCGCTCGACACGCGGTTGATCTCCTCGAAGTAGCCGCCGCCGCGGTCGGCCACCCAGATGTCGCTGGTGCCGGGCCGTGCCACCAGGTGAGTGGGGTCACGGAACCCGTAGGCCAGAATGCGCTTGGCGTTCGGGTCCGGGTTGGCCGCGAGCGGGTTGCCCGAGGCGCCGGCGCCCGTCGAGGGGTTGATCCGGATCAGCGTGCCGGCGAGGCCGACGGGGTCGCCCGTGGTGCGGAGGTCCTGCACCCGCAGGCGTCCGCCCTCGGACGTCGGCGGTGTCAGGTTCGCGCCGACGCCGCCGGGCGGGTCACCGCACGGGTTGGCCGGAGTGCCGGTCTGACCGTAGTCCCAGAACGCAGACGTGGAGCCGTCGCTGCCGGTCGCGTACAGGTTTCCGTCCGCGCCGAAGGCCAGGCCGCCCCCCGCATGGGCCGGGAACTGCTGGCAGTAGTCCTCCACCAGCACCTGCTCGGAGGTCACCGTCTCGCCGGAGATCGCCAGGCGCGAGATGCGCGAGCCGACCACGCAGTTCTCGTCCAGGCCGCCGGTCGCCTTGGAGCAGTTGTCGAAGGACCCACTGGCGCTTCCGTACACCGGCGGGCTGCCGCCGATCGGGGCGTCGAGCGTGTAGTAGACGTACACATAGGGTTGAGCAGGGAACGACGGATGGGCCACGATCGACATCAGGCCCCGGCCGCCGTAGTTGTGCACCTTCCCGCGCAGGTCGGCCACGACCGTTGCCGACGTGTCGTCGAGGCTGGTGTAGGTCTTGATGATCCCCGTCTTCTCGGCCACGAACACGCGGCCGTTGGGTGCGATCTCGACATCTTGCGGGCGCGTCAGCCCTGAGATGACGGTCGTCTGCTCGAAGCCCGGCGGCAGCGTGACAGCGCCCGCGCCCGGCGTGAACAGGACAAACAGGCACGCGACCGCAGTCGCCAATGCCAAAGCGAGGTTGACCATCCGTGGTCCCCTGTGTGCCATGGGTCCTCCCTGACCTTCTATGTTGAGGGGCGCCAGCGGGGGCGCCGATTGCGAATCCGAAAGCCAGAGTAGACGCGTGCGGAGAATCGTGCGCGTCGAATTTTCACGCGCCCAGTAGTGACGTGTGCAGCGTTAGCATCCGGCGGGTGTCAGGGGAGGGCGCCGCACGATCCGCCTCAGCCGCATCGTCGGTCGAATTCCGTCACGCCACCAAGCGCTACCGCGGCCAGGCCGACGATGCGCTCGAGGACTTCTCGCTCACCGTCGACGCCGGTGAGATCTGCGTGCTGGTCGGGCCCTCGGGCTGCGGCAAGACCACCGCGCTGCGGCTCGTGAACCACATGATCGAGTTGACCGGCGGCGACATCCTGATCGACGGGGAGAGCATCCGCGCCCGGCCGCCCGCCGAGCTGCGGCGCCACATCGGCTACGTGATCCAGCAGATCGGGCTCTTCCCGCACCTGACGATCGGGGACAACATCGGAGTGGTGCCGCGGCTGCTCGGCTGGGACCGGCAGCGGATCACCCGGCGGGTGGAAGAGATGCTCGATCTCGTGTCCCTCCCGGCCGGCATGCGCGACCGGTTCCCGGCGCAGCTGTCCGGCGGCCAGCGCCAGCGGGTCGGCGTCGCGCGCGCGCTCGCCGCTGACCCGCCGCTGATGCTGATGGACGAGCCCTTCGGGGCGATCGACCCGATCAACCGCGAGCGGCTCCAGAACCAGTTCCTGCGGCTCCAGGCGGACATCCGCAAGACGATCCTGTTCGTCACCCACGACATCGACGAGGCGATCAAGATGGGCGACCGGGTGGCGGTGATGCAGAAGGGCGGCGTGCTGGCCCAGTACGCGCCGCCGGCGGAGCTTCTGATGAACCCGGTGAACGACTTCGTCGAGGACTTCGTCGGCGCCGACCGGGCGCTGAAGCGCCTGTCGCTGATCCGCGTGCGGGACATCGACCTGTGGAAGGCGCCGCTTGCGCGGGTCGGCGAGCCGACCGCCGCGGTGCGCGCCAGGATCGCCGCGGCCGACGTGCCTCACCCGCTGGTGGTGGACGACGAGGGGCGCCCGCTGGGCTGGATGTCCGAGCGCGACCTCGCCCGCGAGACGGTGCCCGCCCAGCCCGACTCCGCCCCCGACCCGCTGATCGACATCGATGGCGTCCTGCGCGACGCGCTCTCGGACCTGCTCCAGTCCGATACCCAGTACGGGGCGGTCGTCGACGAGCGTGGGAGTTTGGGGGGCGTGCTGTCGGTCGAGATCATCTCCCAGTTCCTGAGCTCGCCCGAGGCGACGGAGCAGACGAGCGACCCGGCCGCGCGGGCGACCACCTGACGATGCTGGCCCAGGTCGAGATCCGGGAGCGCAGCGGCGAGAGCTGCATCGCGCGCAACGACCTCTGCCCCGGGTGGATCGTCGACAACTTCGACCGCTACACGGACCCGCTCGTCGAGCACCTGTTCCTGACCATCACCTCGGTCGCGTGCGGGTTCGCGATCGCCTTCGTGCTCGCGATGCTGGCTCGCCGCCGGCGGTGGCTGGTCGGGCCGATCGTGGGAGTCACGGGCGTCCTCTACACGCTGCCCAGCCTGGCGGTGTTCTTCCTGCTGCTGCCGATCACGGGCCGGGGCACGACCACCGCGCTGATCGCGCTGACCGCGTACACGCTGCAGATCCTGTTCCGGAACATCATCACGGGGCTCGACAACGTGCCCGCCGACGCACGCGACGCGGGCCTCGGGATGGGCCTCACCGATCGCCAGCTGCTGTGGAGGGTGGAGCTGCCGCTCGCCCTGCCGGACATCGTCGCGGGCCTGCGGATCGCGACCACGACAACGGTGGGGCTCGCGACGCTGGCCGTGTTCGCCGGCGCGGGCGGGCTGGGCGAGCAGATCGTGACCGGCAGCAACATCACGTTCAAGACCGGCGTCGTCGCGGCCGGCGGCCTCGCGGTGCTGCTGGCGCTGGCGCTCGACGTGGTGCTGCTGGCGACGCAGCGCGTGCTGACGCCGTGGCGGAGGGTGAGGCCCGCATGACGGACCTCCCGCTCGCGTTCCTGTCCGACTTCGCGGATGCGTTCGACTTCATATTCAACACGCGCGAGGCACAGACCGGCGGCGTGGAGGTGGGCGGCCTGGCGGAGGTGCTCGACTTCACCTGGGAGCACGTGAAGGTGAGTGCCGCCGCGATCGGCGTGGCATGCGCGATCGCGATCCCCGCGGGGCTCGTGCTGGGCCACGCCGGCAAGGGCGAGCTCCTTGCGATCAGCATCTCCAACGTCGGCCGCGCGGTGCCGAGCCTGGCCCTGATCGCGTTCTTCGTCGCGTACCTCGGCGTGGGGTTCACGAACGTGACGCTCGCGCTCGTGCTGCTCGCGATACCGCCGATCCTCACGAACACGTACGTGGGGGTGCGGCAGGTCGACCCCGATGTGATCGACGCGGGGCGCGGGATGGGGCTGAGGGCGTCCCAGGTGGTGCGCCGCATCGAGCTGCCGCTCGCGCTGCCGAGCATCTTCGGCGGCATCCGCACCTCCGCCGTGAACGTGGTCGCGACGGCCACGATCGCGCCCCTGGCCGGGGTGCTGACACTGGGGGACTACATCCTGAGCGCGAACGTCTACGGTCAGGACGGCCGGCTCGCCGGTGCGATCCTGGTCGCGCTGCTGGCGATCGCCGTCGAGGTCCTGTTTGCTGCATTGCAGCGCCTATCGGTGCCCCGCGGTCTCGCGCTGAGCCACCCCGCGGGATAGGCTCCGGGCGTCCCTGAGATCCATCCGGCCGGCGAACCCGGGCCGTTGGCATGCCCGGCCGGCCGAGAACTAGGAGAAAGCGCGATATGAGACGCGGTCATTTCCTTGCACTAATGGCGGCGCTCGCCGTGCTCGCGGGCGGCGTCCTGCTGGCGGCATGCGGCGGCGACGACGAGGGCTCCGGCGACGGCGGAGGCGGAAGCGCCCAGGTGATCGAGCGCAACCCCGACAACGCGGGCAAGCAGATCACGGTCGGCTCCAAGAACTTCACCGAGCAGTTCATCCTCGGTGAGATATATGCCCAGGCGCTGGACGCGGCCGGCTACGAGGTGAGAAAGGACCTCAACCTCGGATCCGAGCAGATCGCGCTGCGCGCGCTGAAGGGCGGCGACGTGGACGCGTATCCCGAGTACACGAGCACCGCCCTGACCTCGTTCTTCGACGTGGATGCGGCGGACATCCCGAGCGACGCGCAGCAGGCCGTCGAGCAGTCGGCCGACAGGTTCGAGCAGGAGGGCCTGGTGGCCTTCGACCCGACCCCGTTCACGAGCGCGAACGCCGTCGGCATCCTGAAGGAGAAGGCCGACGAGCTGGGTGTGCAGAAGGTCTCCGACCTGGAGGGCAAGTCGCAGGACCTGACCCTATACGGCTCGCCCGAGTGCCGCCAGCGGCCCGACTGCCTGGTCGGGCTCCAGGAGGACTACGGCCTCAGGTTCAGGAGGTTCGTGCCGGTCGACATCGGCCTGCGCTACGACGTGCTCGACCGGGGCCAGGCCGACCTGTCGATCATCTTCACCACCGATGCGCAGCTCTCGACGCGTGACGACGTACTGACGCTCGAGGACGACCAGAACGTGTTCCCGCCGGGCAACGTCACCTTCGTCGCCAGCCAGGAGGCTGTGACGGAGGCCGGGCCCGACATGCGGACGACGGTCGAGATGGTGCAGGAGGGCCTCACCGAGCGCGTCATGCAGGAGCTGAACGCACGGGTGGACGTCGACCGGGAGGAGCCGCGCGCGGTGGCGCGGGCCTACCTGCGCGAGTCCGGCTACATCGAGTAGCCGCGGGCGGACGCCGACGGCCGGGCGCTATGAGCCGGCGCGCCCGGCATGGCGGCGCTCGCCTTCAGGCAGCCCCGCGAGGGACTCGAGCTCGGCCATGAGCTCAGCCAGGCTCGGCCGGCCGGTGGGGTGCGGCTCGAGGCACGCTGCGACCAGGTCGCCGAAGTCGCGCGGCAGGGGCCGGAGC
>JBOGZM010000398.1:0-18960 GCA_050697255.1 Solirubrobacterales bacterium | reverse complement strand
CCCTGGAGCAGATCACCACGGTGCTGAAGCGGATCGCCGCCGCCGAGGAGATCGAGGCCGACGACCGCGCGCTGGCGATGATCGCCCGCGCGGCGAGCGGCAGCTTCCGGGACGCGATCGGGACGCTCGACCAGCTCGTCACCTACGGCGGCAAGCAGGTGTCCTTCGAGGACGTGATGGAGCTGCTCGACGTGGCCGACGCCGAAATCGTGTTCGCCGCCACGGACGCCGTGATCGCGCGTGATCCCGGGGCTGCGCTGCGCCGGGTCCAGGAGCTGAGCGAGTCGGGACGCGACCCTGTGCAGTTCATGCGCGACCTGACGGCTCACCTCCGCCACCTGATCGTGGTCCAGACCCTCGGCGAGCCGCCCGACTCGTTCAGCGTGACCGCCGACCAGGTGCCACGGCTCGAGGGCCAGGCGCGCGACCTGAATCAGGCGGAGGCGGTGCGCGCCATCGACCTGCTGGCGGACGCGGTCGCGGCCGTGAAGGAGGGCGCCGATCCCCGCACGCAGCTCGAGCTGGCCCTCCTGAAGGCGGCCCGCCCGCGCGCGGACGCGTCGATCGAGGCGCTGCTGATGCGCCTGGAGCGGCTCGAGCAGGGAGCGCCCGAGGGTGGTGCGCCCGGCCCCGCCCCCGTGCCCAGGCGGGAAGCCGAGGCATCGCCGGACGCCGCCCCGGAGAGGGCCGAGGCCACCCCGCCGGCGCCCGGGCCGGCCCTTCAGGGCGACGTCGAGATGGAGCGGCTCTGGCCGGCGGTCCTGGAGCGTGTCCGCGAGGCCGAGGGCGGAGAGATGATGGCGGCCCTGCTCGCGGAGGCCCGGCCGCTGGCGCTGGAGGGCGACGTGCTCGTGCTGGCCTATCCCGCATCCGCTTCGTTCAGCAAGCGCAAGATCGAGGACCGCGCCAACGGCGAGCGCCTCACGCAGGCGCTGCGGCTCGTGTCGGGGCGCCCGCTGGTCGCGCGGTTCGAGATCCACGACGGAGCGGAGGGGCACGAGGAATCCGGCCCGCCACCCGCCCGCCTGACCGAGGAAGAGCTGATCGCGCGGTTCAAGAGCGAGTTCGACGCGGAGGACGTCGCGGACCAGCAGGCCGGAGGGGAAACGGCGGCCGCCGCCGAGGAAAACTGACAGGATCGGGAGCGATGCCACAGCCGAACATCAACAAGATGCTCAAGCAGGTCCAGCAGATGCAGGCCGACATGATGAAGGCCCAGGAGCAGTTGAAGGACGAGGAGGTCGAGGCCTCGGCAGGCGGTGGCATGGTGACCGTGAAGATGTCCGGCGACCGCGAGGTGAAGGAGGTCCGGATCGACTCGGGGGCGCTCGGCGACGACGTCTCCCCGGAGGACCTCGAGATGCTCCAGGACACGCTCGTGGCGGCGGTCAACGAGGCCAGCCGGTCGGCGGAGGAGCTCGCGTCGCGCAAGCTCGGGGGCCTCACCGGCGGGCTCGGCGACCTCGGCCTGCCCGGGATGTAGGCACTCCGAGCGCCGCTTTCGGAAGATGTTCTCCCCGCCGGTCAACAGGCTGATCACCGAGCTTGCCAAGCTGCCGGGCATCGGCCAGCGGACCGCGCAGCGCCTCGCGTTCCACGTGCTGCGCGTGCCGGACCAGGAGGCGTTCGGCCTGGCGGCGGCGATCCGTGAGGTGAAGGAGCGCATCGGCCTGTGCGAGGTGTGCTTCAACCTCGCCGAGGGCCCGCGCTGCCCGATCTGCCTCGACGAGCGCCGGGACCGCTCGGTGATCTGCGTGGTGGAGGAGCCCGCGGACGTGGTGCCGATCGAGCGCACGAACGAGTATCGCGGCCTCTACCACGTGCTCGGCGGAGCGCTGTCTCCGGTCGACGGGGTGGACCCGGAGGACCTGAAGATCGCCGAGCTGGTGGAGCGCGCGCGCGCAGGCGACGTGCACGAGGTCGTGATCGCGACCAACCCGACCACGTCGGGAGAGGCGACGGCCTTCTACATCGCGGAGGGCATCCGCGAGCTGGAGCGCGACGTTGCCGTGACGCGTCTCGCGAGCGGCCTCCCCGTGGGCGCCGATCTCGAGTACGCGGACGAGATCACGCTCGGCAAGGCGCTCTCCGGCCGCCGCGCGCTGTGAGCGCGGCGGGCGCGGACGAGGCGCTCGGGCATGCTCGATGACGGTCCCGCGCCGCCCCGATCCATGGCGAACCGCTTCGGGGGCGCGTGCGGCTCTCGCCTATCCTGAGCCCCGATGATGCTCGGCAGCTCAAACGGCATCGTCGTGATGAAGTTCGGCGGCACGTCGGTCGCCGACGCCGAACACCTCATCGACGCGGCGAAGCGGATGGTGCGCGCACGCGATGACGGGCGGGCGGTGGTCGCCGTGCTGTCCGCGCGCGGCGCGACCACGGATCAGCTCGTGGAGATGGCCCGGGAGATCTCGCCGGAGCCGCACCCGCGCGAGATGGACATGCTGCTCTCCACGGGCGAGCGGATCTCGTGCGCGCTGTGCGCGATGGCGCTGAACGACCTCGGCCGCCAGGCGATCTCGCTGTCCGGCTCGCAGGCCGGCATCGTGACCGACACGTCACACACGAAGGCGCGGATCCTGGACGTGCGCGCCGACCGCATCCGCGCCGGGCTCGAGGACGGCAACATCGTGCTGGTGGCGGGCTTCCAGGGCGTCTCGACGTCCCGCGACGTGACGACGCTCGGCCGCGGTGGGTCGGACACGACGGCAGTGGCGCTGGCCGCCGCGCTGGGGGCGGACGTGTGCGAGATCTACACCGACGTGGACGGCGTGTTCTCCGCTGACCCGCGCATCGTGCCCGACGCGCGCAAGCTGCCGGTGCTGTCGTTCGAGGAGATGCTGGAGATGGCGGCCTCGGGGGCGAGGGTCCTGCAGCTGCGCTCGGTCGAGTACGCGCGCAACTACGGAGTCCGGATTCACGTGCGGCCCAGCTTCGGTGACGGCTCCGGTACCCTCGTGCTCGGGGAAGAAGAGACGATGGAACGCCCTCTTATCACCGCCGTCACCCACTCCACCGAGGACGCTCGCGTGACCCTGACCGGCGTCCCCGACCGCCCCGGCATCGCCGCGCGCATCTTCGGCACGCTGGCCGACGCGGACGTGAACGTCGACATGATCGTCCAGAACGAGCCGGTTTCCGACGACCGCATGGCGGAGATCTCCTTCACGGTGCCCAGGTCGGACCTGAGCACGGCGAAGCGGTCGCTTCAGGGGCTCACCACCGAGCTGGGGCTGGCGGACGTGATCGCCGACGAGCAGATGGGCAAGGTGTCGGTGGTGGGCGCCGGCATGCGGAGTCACCCCGGCGTCGCGGCGAGGGTCTTCCAGACGCTCGGCGAACGGGAGATCAACATCGAGATGATCTCCACCTCGCCGATCAAGATCTCCTGCGTGATCGCCGCCGACCGCGTGTCGGATGCGGTTCGCTCCCTGCACGACGCGTTCGAGCTGGGCAAGGACGATGTCCAGCCCGAGGACGGGGGACCGCGATGACCCCCGCCGGGTCGCTCCCGCGGGTCGCTGTGGTGGGCGCGACCGGCGCGGTCGGCTCCACGATGCTCGAGGTGATGGCCGCGCGTGGCTTCGCCGCGCGTGAGGTCGTGCCGCTGGCCTCCGCTCGCTCAGCCGGGCGCAAGGTCAAGTACGGGGACGGCGAATTGATGGTCCGGCTGCTGGAGGAAGCCGCGATCGACAGCTTCGACATCGCGCTGTTCTCCGCCGGGGGCGGCGTGTCACGCGAGTGGGCGCCGCGCTTCGCGGCGACCGGATGCGTGGTCGTGGACAACTCGAGCGCCTGGCGCATGGAGCCGCACGTGCCGCTCGTCGTGGCGGAGGTGAACGGCGACGCGCTCGATCGCCACGAGGGGATCGTGGCGAACCCGAACTGCTCCACGATGCAGATGGTGATGGCCCTGAAGCCGATCCACGACGCGGCCGTGCTCGAGCGCGTGATCGTCTCGACCTACCAGTCCACCTCCGGGACCGGCCAGCGCGCAGTCGAGGAGCTGCACGACCAGGCACAGGCGGTGCTCGAGGCGGACGAGGTGAGCGCGTCGGTGTACCCGCACCAGATCGCCTTCAACGTCCTGCCCCAGGTCGAGACGTTCAAGGACGGGGACGACTACACCACCGAGGAGCGCAAGATGATGGCCGAGACGCGCAAGATCCTCGGCGACGAGACCATCGCGGTGTCGGCCACCTGCGTGCGCGTGCCGGTCTACAACGCCCACTCGGAGTCCGTGAACGTGCAGACGCGCGCGGACCTGTCGCCGGAGCGCTGCCGCGAGCTGCTCGACTCGTTCCCGGGCGTGACCGTGGTCGACGATCCGGCTGCCGGCCACTATCCGATGCCGATCACCGCCGCCGGCCGCGACGACGTGTTCGTGGGGAGGGTCAGGCGCGACCCCTCGCACGAGCGCTGCCTGAACATGTGGATCGTGTCGGACAATCTGCGCAAGGGCGCCGCGACGAACGCCGTGCAGCTCGCCGAGCTGATCGTTGCGCGCGGCCTGACCGAGTCCCGCGCCGGAGCGCTGGCCGGCTAGCGCGATCATGCCGCGGTGGGCCGCGATCTTCGCCGCACTCGCGGTGCTGTCGTGCTTCCCGGCGCTTGCCGCTGCCGAACCGCCTCCCCCGCCGCGCGACCCCTATGCAGAGGCGGCGCGCCCGGACCAGGTGGTCCTGACGTGGCGGTCGGGCTCGGACCCTGCGCCGGCCGGCGAGCGTTACGCGGTGTTCCGCGACGGCGTCCGGGTGGGCGAGTCCGACACGGCGCGGTTCGTCGACGAGTGGCTGCTGGAGAGCACGCGCTACGAGTACGCGGTCCGGGCGCTTGGCCCGGAGGGCGAGAGCGCCGACTCCCCGGTGGCGCGGATCACCACGCCACCCTCGCGGGCGTTCGAGATCGGCCCCTACCTGCAGCAGCTCAGCCCGACGCGCACCGAGGTCGTGTGGCAGACCTACGAGCCTGCCACCACCGTGCTGCGCTTCGGGCCCGCGGGGGGGCCACTCTCCGTGGTCGAGCGCGACGCCGATCTCGTGCGGCGCCACGTGGTGCCGGTGCGCGGCCTCCAGCCTGGGGCGGCGTACAGCTACCGGTGGGAGTCGGACGGCAAGCAGGGAAGGGTCTCTTCCTTCCGCACGCCACCGAGGGCGCCGAGGAGGTTCTCGTTCGGCGTGATCGGCGACTTCGGCATCAACACGCCGGCCGCGCGCGCGAACCTGCGCCGGCTGTCGGCGGACCGGGTCGTCGACCTCGCGATCACCACCGGCGACAACGCCCAGATCTACGGCACGGAGGACGAGTACCGCCGGTTCGTGCTCGGCCCGTTGCGCGACCTGATCGCCACGAAGCCGTTCTGGCCCAGCGTCGGCAACCACGACTACTACAACCTCCAGAACTACCTGCGCTTCTTCGCGCTGCCGAACGGCGGCCTGTACTACAGCTTCACCTACGGCGGCGTCCTGTTCCTCGCCCTCGACTCCACCCGCTTCGACGCACGGCAGCGGCGCTGGCTGCGCGGAGAGCTGCGCAACTCGAGTGCCCGCTGCAAGGTCGCCTACTTCCACCATCCGCTGTGGTCGAGCGGGCGCGGGTATCGTGGCCATACCCGCCATCTGCGGCGCAAGCGCTTTGTCCCGATCCTGCAGCGGGGTGGGGTCGACCTGGTGCTCAACGGGCACATGCAGAACTACGAGCGCTCCAAGCCGCTGCGCTCGGGCCGGCGCAGCCGGCGCGGCGTCGTGTACGTCGTCACCGGCGGCGGCGGCGCGAGCCTGAACGGCTTCGTCACCCGGCGGCGGCCGAGGTGGTCCGCGCGGCGCGGCGTCTTCTATCACCGGCTGCGCATCCGCGTTCAGAGGGGGGTGCTGCGCGGCAAGGCGATCGACGCCCGCGGCAACACCCGCGACCGCTTCCGGGTCCGCTGCCGTCCCGGTTAGCCCGGGGTCGACCTGACCCTGCGCTTCGGCAGGCCCGCCGCGGCGAGACCCTCCTCGACGTCGGTGTAGGTGCGCCACCGGGCGATCTTCCCATCGGTTATGTACGCGACCCACGCGGCCGGCGCGCCGTTGATCTCCACGCCGCTGGCCCTGCCCCGGGCATGCCAGCATCCAAGCGCCACCACCCGGTCGCCGAGGTCGTGCCACTCCTCCTGGATCGTCTCGAAGAACTCCCAGTAGTCGGCGAGATCCTCCATGAACTGCCTGACCCCGTCATGCCCGACGTACTTGCGACCCTCCATCGCGGCCGTGATCGGCACGAACTCGAGATCCTCGCGCACCAGCGCGATCATCGCGTCCAGGTCCCCACGGGTCGTGGCCCTGAGGAACTGCTGGATGATTTCGACGTTGTCCAGAATCTCCTCCCCTGGGCCGAGTGTAGCCCCCGCGGCGACCAGCTGTTAGGGGGGTGACGTTCGGTCCCCTGCCGATGGACATGAGCAGCCGGGGGGTTTACTTTTTGCAGGCAAACCAACGCATGGCCGCCCTACTGTGCCGGTCGTGCTCAAAGGAGGCCCCATGGCGACCAGCACACCTCTCGACCAGGCTGCGGGCAGCCGGTTGGCGTCGGAGTTCGGGGGACAGCTGATCTCCCCTGCGGACGGCGGCTACGACGAGGCCCGCAAGGTCTACAACGGCATGATCGACCGCCGTCCCGGCCTGATCGCCCGCTGTGCCGACGGCGGCGACGTGGCCGCGGCGGTTGACTTCGCGCGCCGGGAGGGCGTGCTCGTCTCCATCCGTGGGGGCGGCCACAACGCCGGCGGCCTCGGAGTGTGCGACGACGGGCTTGTGATCGACCTCTCGCCGATGCGCGACATCGAGGTCGACCCGGGCGCCAAGACCGTGCGCGTCCAGGGCGGCGCGACGTGGGGCGAGGTCGATCGCGCCACGCACGCGCACGGTCTCGCGGTACCGAGCGGCATCATCTCCACGACGGGCGTGGGCGGGCTCACTCTCGGCGGCGGCATAGGCCACCTCTCGCGCAAGCACGGCCTCACGATCGACAGCCTGCTGTCGGTCGACATGGTGCTCGCCGACGGCACCAGCGTCACGGCGAGCGAGGATCAGAACGAGGACCTGTTCTGGGCGGTGCGCGGCGGCGGCGGGAACTTCGGGGCCGTGACGTCGTTCCAGTTCCGGGGCAACCCGGTTCACACGGTGCTGGCCGGGCCCATGTTCTGGCCGCTCGAGCAGACCGAGGAGGCGCTGCGTTTCTACGACGAGTTCATCGCCGGCGCGCCCGAGGACGTAAACGGCTTCTTCGCCTTCCTGACGGTGCCGCCGGCGGACCCGTTCCCGGCGGAGCTGCACATGCGCAAGGTGTGCGGAGTCGTGTGGTGCTGCACGGGAGACCTCGAGGAGGCCGAGCAGGCGATGCGGCCCGCGCGGGAGTTCGGGCCGCCGCTGCTCGACGGGGTCCAGCCAATGCCGTTCCCGGACATCCAGAGCGCCTTCGACGAGCTCTACCCGTCTGGATTGCAGTGGTACTGGAAGGCTGACTTCGTCGACGAGCTGCCGGACGAGGCGGTCGCGGCGCACGCCGAGCACGGCGCGCAGCTGCCGAGCATGCACTCGACCATGCACCTGTATCCAATCGACGGCGCTGTGCACAGGGTGGGCTCCGACGAAACCGCGTTCGCCTACCGCGACTCCCGCTGGGCCGAGGTGATCGTGGGCGTCGATCCCGACCCCGCGAACGCCGCGGCGATCACGGACTGGACCAGGCGCTACTGGGAGGCCCTGCACCCGCATTCGGCCGGAGGCGCGTACGTGAACTTCCTCATGCACGACGAGGGCGGTGAGCGCGTCAAGGCCACGTACCGCGGGAACTACGACAGGCTGGTGGAGGTGAAGCGGCGCTACGACCCGGACAACCTGTTCCGGGTGAACCAGAACATCGCGCCCTAACGGGCGCTCTCCAGCCCTGGAGCGGCCCGGCGCAACTTCGGGCCGGCGGGCGAGTTTAATCCGGCCGAACCGATGGGATCGCGCCGCCTCATAGCTGTGCTCGCGTTCGCGGCGTCGCTCTCACCCGTGCCTGCCGCCCACGGCGCCGTCACCGTCGGCCACTCCGGCTGGAGCTGGGGCAGCCCGAGCCCCCAGGGACAGACGATCAGGGCGATCGAGTTCGCCGGCGCGCGGGGCTACGCCGCAGGTGCCTTCGGCACCGTGCTCGTGACCGACGACTCGGGCGTGACGTGGACCGGCGCCGCGACCGGCATCACCCAGTCGGTGGACCGCGTCGACATCGTCGACCACGACTCCGTGGTGATCTCCGGCGGTTGTCACGTGCGCCGCTCGGACGACGGCGGGCAGACCTTCGCGCGCCTGCCCTGGACGGCCAGCGATGCGCGCTGCCCGGCCGGAGTGGTGGCCCCCGACTTCCTGGCGGACGAGACCGGCTACCTGCTGCTGGACGACGGGTCCGTCCTGCGCACGACCGACGGCGGCCGGACCTGGGCACGACGCACGGCAGTGCCGGGCACCCGCGCGGCCGGTGAGATGTTCGCACCGACGGACGCAGCCTTCACGACCCCGACCGAGGGCGTCGCGGCGACCGCCCAGGGACGGCTCTACCGGACCACCGACGGCGCCCAGTCATGGACCCTCGTGCGCGAGACGGGGCCTGCCGTGAGAGACGTGCACTTCATCTCGCCCATGTCGGGCTTCGCCGCCGGCGACGGCGGGCTGCTGCGCACCCTCGATGGTGGGGCAACCTGGCTGCAGCTTGCGTCCGGGCCGTTGCGCCTCTCGACGATCCGGTGCGCGGATGGCTTCACCTGCATCGCAACGACGCAGTCGGGCCAGTCGCTGATGCGCACGACCGACGGCGGCGTGACGCTGACGCCCGTCAGCCCGTCCTCCGAGAAGCTGCTCGCGGTGGCGTTTGGGACGGAGGCGCGCGCGGTCGCGGCCGGGGAGGACGGCGCAACCGTGCGGTCTCAAGATGCGGGCGCCACCTGGGCGCCGGTGGGCGCGCGCCTCTCCCAGGCGTTCAGCCGCATCCGGGCGGTCTCGGCCTCGCTCGTCTTCGCGGTCGGCCTCAACGGCACGCTCGCGCGCTCGAGCGACGGCGGCCTCACCTGGTCCGAGCTCGGCGTGTCCACTTCGGAGGACCTGATCGACGTGTCGTTCGCGGATTCCTTCGTCGGCTACGCGGTCGATGCCGCCGGCACCGTCCTGCGCACGGACAACGGCGGGGTCTCCTGGCAGATCCTCAACACCGGCTACCGGGCGACGCCGCAGGCGGTGCTGGCGCTCGGTCGGAACACCGTGCTGCTGATCGGCGGCCGTGGGATCCTGCGATCCACCGACGGAGGGGACAGCTTCACGCGCATTCGCGCGCGGATCGTGGCCGCGGCGAGGCTGTTCAACGTCGATCGCACCGCCCGCCGGGTGTTCGCCTACGGCTCCAAGAACATCGTTGCGTCCTCGAACGGCGGGCGCACGTGGAAGAAGGTCCTGCGGCCGCGCAAGGCGCTGCTCGCGTCACTCCACTTCGTCAGCGCGCGCACGGGCTTCGTACTGGGCCAGGACGGCCGGCTCTTCAAGACCCGTAGCGGCGGTCGCAGGTGGAGCGACCTGTCGGCGGTCGGCTCCGACGACGCGACGGGCATGTCGTTCGGCAGTGCGCGCCGGGGATATCTGACCCTGAAGCGTTTCGGTGACGACACGAGCGGTTACCTGCTGCGCACGACCGACGGCGGGCGGAGCTGGCGTCCCCAGCTCGTTTCCAGCGAGACGCCGAGCGCCGAGGGGCTGGTGGCGATGGGCTCCGACGACGCGTTCCTGCTGGCCGACTCCAGCCTGCTCCTGTTCACCACCTCCGGCGGTGACCACGGCGAGACCTCGAAGGTCACGCTCCGCACCACCCGGCGCACGGTCCGGCGCCGGACCGTGATCCGCCTTGGCGGCCGCGTCCGGGGGGCGCGCGGCGGCGCTCGCGTGCTGGTCGCGCGGCGTGAGCGCGGCGAGAGCGGCTGGGTCCACCAGGACGCCACCGTCGCCTCCAACGGCACCTTCACGACCAGGTGGCGGTTGCGCAAGACCGCGGCGTTCGTGGCTCAGTGGGCCGGCGACGAGGACAGCGCGGGCGACGGGTCTCCCGCCCTCGTCGTACGCGTCAAGCGGCGCTAGCGCCGACCAACCCCGCGTCGCGGGACGCGCTGGCGTCAGGGCCGGTTGTCGTCGCCGCGGGGCGGGATGTCGCGGCGGAGCCGCTCGCGCGTCTCGTCCAGCCGCCGCGCCAGCTCGTCTCCGGTCGGGCCGTCGGGACGCTGCGGCGGTGGGGAAGATCGCCTCCCGCGCCTGCGCGCGCGGTTGCGGGCCTCGCCCACGTCATCGAGGAAGCTGCGGAGGAAGGCCAGCCGAGGCCGGGGCAACGCCCTCAGGCGGCGGCGGTGGCCGGCGCCAGCTTGCGCTCGATGTCGGTGGTGCGCACCACGTGCTTGCCCATGCCCAGCTCCTCGGGCTCGAAGCCGAGCGCGAGCCCCACCAGCTGGGGAAGGTGCAGCACCGGCAGCCCGAGGTCGCGGCCGACGATCTGGGCGGCGTCCGGCTGCTGGAGGTCCAGGTTGAGGTGACACAGCGGGCACGGGGTGACGAGCGCGTCGGCACCCGCGTCGATCGCATCCCCGATGTGGCGACCCGCCTGGCCCAGCGACGTCTCGCGGTTCATCGTGATGACGGGGAAGCCGCAGCACTTGCGCGCCCCGTCGTACTGAACCGCTTCACCGCCCACGGCCTCGATCAACTGCTCCAGATAGAGGTCCCGCTCGGGGTGGTCGTCGTAGCCGAGCCGGCTCGTCGGGCGCAGCACGTAGCAGCCGTAGAAGGGGCCCATGCGCAGTCCGGTCAAGGGCCGCTTCACCAGCCCCTCGAGGCGGTCCAGCCCATAGTCCTCGACCAGCAGCCAGAGGAGGTTCTTGTTCGTGATGCCGCCCTGGTACTCGAGCCCCTCGGCGGCCAGCGCCTCGTTGATGTGGGCGCGATAGGCCCCGTCCGCGTCGAGCCGCTCCTGGCACTCCGACTGGGCGCCCTGGCAGGTCGAGCAGATGTTCATCATCGCGAGCCCGGTCTTCTGGGCCATCGCGAACGTGCGCGCGTTGAGCGTGTCGGCCAGCTCGGGGTTGTGCTCGGCGATCACACCCGCGCCGCAGCAGTTGGCGCGGTCCAGCTCAACCAGCTCGATGCCGAGCCGGCCGGCGACCAGCGCCATCGAGCCGTGCAGCTCCGGCGTGAAGCCGCGGGACACGCAGCCGGGCCAGTAGGCGACCTTCACGAGCGCTGCTCCTCGTCCGTCGCGGCCCCGTTCTCGCCGCCCTCGCCGACGATGTAGAGGTTCAGCTCCTGGTGGTGGTCCTCGGCGTGGTCGAAGATGCGCTGCACGTTCTCGACGCCCGGCAGCTTCTCGTGGAAGAGCGCCGTCCTGGGGGTGATCTTGCCGCGCGCGAAGCCCCGCAGGCCCGTCGGGAGCGCGCGGATCAGCTCCAACCCTCCCTGCGGGCGGAACGGGCCGAGGCTGTCCTGGAGCAGCTTGCGCTCGTCCAGGATCCCCTTCTTGCGGATGATGTTCGTGAAGGCGTGCGCGTGGCGGCGGCCGTTGTTCTGGTCGTTGATCTCGAAGTCACGGGTGGCGCGCCGGCGCAGGCGCATGATCTGGTCCATCGGCGCGACGCCCTTGGGGCAGACCTCGATGCAGCTGAAGCAGTGCGTGCAGTCGTAGATGCCGTGCGGGTCCTCCGCGAGGTCGCGCAGGCGCTCCTTGTCCTGGGCATCGCGGGGGTCGCCCACGAACCGGTACGCCTTCGCCAGCGCGGCCGGCCCGATGAACAGCGGGTCGACCTCCAGCGAGAGGCAGTCGGACACGCAGGCGCCGCAGTGGATGCAGGCCATCGCCTGGGTGACGTCGATCATCGACTCCGGCGGCACGACGTACTCGCGCTCCGGCGGGTCGCCGGCGGGCAGCAGCCAGGGCACGATCCGGTGGACCTTCTTCCAGTGGACCGCGTCCATGTTCACGATCAGGTCCTTCAGGACGGGCATGTTGCCCATCGGCTCGACGGTGATCGCCCCGTCCGGCGCCCTCTCGGCCGCGTCGCGCAGCTTGGTGTTGCACGCCAGCCGCGCCTGGCCGTTGACGCGCACGCCGCACGACCCGCAGATCGCCGCCTGGCAGGAGCACCGGATCCCGATCGAGCCGTCGATGCGGTCCCTGGCCTGGAGAATGCCGTCCAGGACGGAGCGGTGGCCCTCGAGATCGACCGGATACTCGGCCCAGTAGGGGGGATCGCCCGTCTCGGGGATGTGCCTGCGGATCTTGAGGGTGTAGTCGCTCATGGGCCCGGCGGACTCAGTATTTCCGTTCCTCCGGTTGCCATCTCGTGATCGTGACCGGTGAGTAGCTGATGTGCGGCTCGCCGTCGCCGCCCAGCGTCAGGTTGATGTGCTTCAGCCATTCCTCGTCGTTGCGCTCGGGGAAGTCGGTGCGGAACTGGGCGCCGCGGCTCTCCGTGCGATGGATCGCCGCGATCGCGGTCGCCTCCGCGCAGTCCAGCATGTACCCCAGCTCGATCGCGGCAAGTACGTCCTGGTTGAAGATCGACCCGCGGTCGTCAATGGCAATCCCTTCGTACTCCTCTTTGAGGCGCCTGACCGTGTCGAGCGCGGTCTGCAGGCCCTCCGCGTCGCGGAACACGGCGCAGTGGCGGTCCATCGTCTCGCCCAGTTCCTGCTTCAGCTCCGAGACACGGCGCGCCCGGCCGGGCGCGCGCCGGATCAGCCCGGAGATCCGCCGTTCCTCGTCGGTGAGCAGCGCCTCCGAGGGCGGGTTCAGGACGATCTCGCGCGCTCGCGCGGCGGCGTGCGCGCCGGCGCGGCGCCCGAACACGAGCGTGTCGAGCAGGGAGTTGGCGCCCAGGCGGTTGCCCCCGTGGACCGAGACGCAGGCGCACTCGCCCGCCGCGTACAGGCCCGGGACCTCGGTCTGGCCGTCGACGTCGGTCTTGACGCCGCCCATCGCGTAGTGGTTGCCGGGCTTGATGTGGATCGGCTCGCGCGTGATGTCGACGCCCGCGAAGTCGCGGCCCACGTTCACGATCTCGCGCAGCGCCTCGTGCACGCGCTTGCGGGGCACGACCGTGATGTCGAGCGCGACCGTCCCGGCCGGGAAGCCGCGGCCCTCGTTGATCTCGGTCTGCTCGGCCCGCGACACGACGTCGCGCGAGGCCAGCTCCATCTTGTTGGGAGCGTACTTCTCCATGAACCGCTCGCCGAGCGCGTTGTAGAGGTGCGCCCCCTCGCCCCGCGCCCCCTCGGTGATCAGGATCCCGTTGCCGGCGAGGGTGGTGGGGTGGTACTGCACCATCTCCATGTCCATCACCGGGGCGCCGACGCGGTAGGCCATCGAGATGCCGTCCCCCGTGCAGATCAGCGCGTTCGTGGTCGGCTTGAAGCACTGGCCGTTGCCGCCGGTGGCCAGGATCACCGACTTGGCCTTGAACAGCTCCATCGAGCCGTCGCGCAGGTCACGGGTGATCGCTCCCGCGCAGTGGCCCGACGCGTCGAGCACCAGCCCGGTCGTGAACCACTCCTCGTAGCGGCGCACCTCGGTGTGCTTCATCAGCTGCTCGTACAGCACGTGCAGGATCGCCTGCCCCGTGATGTCGGCGACGTAGTAGGTGCGCGCGGCGGAGGCGCCTCCGAAGGCGCGGGTGCCGAGCAGGCCCTCGGCGTTGCGGTGGAAGGTGACTCCCATGTGCTCGAGCGCGAGCAGCTCGTCGGGCGCCTCGCGGCACATGATCTCGATCGCGTCCTGGTCCCCGAGGTAGTCCGATCCCTTGACGGTGTCGTACGCGTGCGATTCCCACGAATCCTCGGGGTTGAGGGCCGCGTTGATCCCACCCTGGGCCGCATTGGAGTGGGACCTGACGGGATGGACCTTGGAGATGATGCCCACGGATGCCCCCGCCTGGGCGGCGCTCAGGGCGGCTCGCTGACCGGCCAGGCCGGCGCCTATCACGAGGACGTCATGCTCAGGCACGGCGCGTGATCCTATAGCGCCTATCGGGAGGCCGCCCCGGCGGTTCCCTGCTGGAGCGCGCGTCGCACCTGGTCCCAGGTGACCACTCCCAGCAGCCGGTCGCCGTCGTCCACCGCCATCAGCGCCCCCACGCGCATCAGCGCCTGCCTGCCGAGCAGGGCCTCGAGCGGGTCGTCCGACCGCACGCGCAGGTTGTCCTCCTCCGTGCGCAGGATCTCCCTGACGGTGAACACCGGCTGCCGGTCGTCGGGAATCCGCTCGGCCCGCTCGCGATCGACGATCCCGACGAACCGCCCCGCGCCGTCGACCACCGGGAACCACTCGTAGCGGTAGCGCAGGAAGTACTCGTGCAGGGCGTGCCCGATCGTCATGTCGGCCGGGATCGCGATCGGCTCGTCGTCCATCACGTCCGCCACGCGGACGCCCTCGATCCGAGACAGCACGGCGGTCTGATACGTCGCCGAGCGTGCCGCCTGGCCCAGGAACATCCCGATGAAGACCATCCAGATCCCGCCGATGAAGTCGATCTGGAAGGCCCAGAAGATGCCACCGCCGATCAGGATGTAGGCGAACCCGCGCCCGAGCGTGGCGGCGAAGTTCGTGGCGCGCGTTCGGTCGCCCGTGAGCTTCCACGCGATCGCGCGCGCGACGCGGCCCCCGTCGAGCGGGAACGCGGGAATCATGTTGAAGAGCAGCAGCACGATGTTGATGCTGGCGAGGTAGGACATCATCGCCACGAAGCCGCCGGCCGAGCTCTCGGCGTCGAACGCGACCGCGTTCCAGTACTCGCTCGCCCCGCCGGCGCTCAGGATCCCGAGGCCCGCGCACAGGATCGCGATCAGGAAGGTGACCACCGGCCCCGCGATCGCGACGCGAAACTCCACGCCGGGGGACGAGGTGTCCTGCGACATCTTCGCGATGCCGCCGAACAGCCACAGGTCGATGCCGGCGATCGAGATCCCGTTGCGGATCGCGACGACGGCGTGGCCGAGCTCGTGCAGCAGGATCGAGAGGAAGAACAGGAGGGCGCTCGCGGTGGCGAGCGCGAAGGCGGCGCCGTCCTCGCCTCCCGGCAGCGCTGCCTGGTAGTAGTCGGTCAGCCACCAGATGAACAGGAACAGGGCCAGGAACCAGCTCGGATCGACTCCGATGCGAATGCCGAAGATGCGCACGAGCGGGATCGACCTGCCACCCAGCATGGCTTGATGGTAGGGGTTGGAGGATTCAGTTCGGGCGGCCGTCCGCGGCCACGCGTTCCCACACGCGCCCGACCAACTCCAGCTCCGCGTCGTCGAAGTGACTCGTATAGCGGTGCCGGACCGCATCGCGGTGAGTGAGGTCAGCACGCTCGAGCAGCCGCCGGCCCTCTCGGGTGACCACCGCGTACGTGCCGCGCGCGTCGCCGGCGCAGGGTCGCCGTTCCACCAGGTTGGCTCGCTCGAGCCGGTCCACGAGGCCGCTGAGCCCCGCACGGGTCAGCATCACCCTGGCCGCGAGCTCGCCCATGCGGATTCGCCCGTCAGGCGTGGACGCCGCCTCGCGGAGGACGTCGTACCACGACAGCGGCAGGCCGTGCGCGGCGCGCAGCTCGCAGTCGACCTCACGGACCAGCGCGGCGTGCGCACGCAGCAGACCGGTCCACGCCTTCGCCTCGGTCTGTGACAGATTTGCGGTCGGCACGCTCCAGAAACGCATGCGCGGGCGCCAACTTGCGCCTTCCAACCTTCTCCACCGAATCGGCCCGGCCGGCGGGGGCGCTAGGCGTGTGCCGGCTGGGGCGTGTGGCGCGCGACGATGTGCTCGACGTCGACGCCGGCCGGGAGCGTGCCGAAGGCGCGGCCCCAGTCACCGCTCAGGCGCGAGGCGCAGAATGCATCTGCGACGTCCGGGTCGCCGTCGCGCACCAGAAGGGCGGCCTGGAGGGTGAGCGCCATGCGCTCCACGATCGTGCGGGCGCGTGCCTCGATCCCGTCGAAGTTCGAAAGGTCCGCCCTCAGCTTCCGCACCGACTCTGCGATCGCGGGCTCGGCGGGCGCCGTGTGGTCGATCTCCTCGAAGAAGACCTGCACGGACTCGGGGCTCTTCACCATCGCGCGCAGCACGTCGAGGCAGATCACGTTCCCGGACCCCTCCCAGATGGAGTTCAGGGGCGATTCGCGGAGCAGGCGCGGCATGCCCGACTCCTCGATGTAGCCGTTGCCGCCGAAGCACTCGAGCGCCTCGACGGCGTGGACGGGCCCGCGCTTGCAGATCCAGTACTTGGAGACGGCCGTCGCGAGCCGCTTGAAGAGCGTCTCGCGCTCGTCCGCGGGGCCCTCGTCGTAGGCGCGCGCGAGCCGCATCGCCGTGACCGTCGCGGCCTCGGACTCGATGCAGAGGTCGGCCAGCACGTTCTGCATCAGGGGCTGGTCCGCGAGCAGCTTGCCGAACGCGGATCGGTGCGCCGCGTGGTGGGTGGCGCGGGCGACGCCGCTTCTCATCCCGGCCGTCGAGCCGAGCACGCAGTCGAGGCGCGTGTGGTTGACCATCTCGATGATGGTCGGCACCCCCCGGCCCTCTTCCCCGATCATCTGCGCCCAGGCGCCGTGGAACTCGACCTCGCTCGATGCGTTGGACCGGTTCCCGAGCTTGTCCTTCAGGCGCTGGAGGTGGAAGCGGTTGCGCTCGCCGTCCGGAAGGATCCGCGGCAGCAGGAAGCACGACAGCCCACCGTCCGTCTGGGCGAGCACCAGGAACGCGTCGCACATCGGCGCCGAGCAGAACCACTTGTGCCCCGTGATCTCGTACTCTGCCCCCGGGCCGCCGCCGTTCAGGGGGCGCGCGGCGGTGATGTTGGCGCGCACGTCCGACCCGCCCTGCTTCTCGGTCATCGCCATCCCGCAGAGGGCCCCGCTCTTGTCGGCTGCGTGCACCAGGCGGGGGTCGTAGGACGTCGACGTGAGGCGCGGCTCCCACTCCTGCGCCAGCTCGGGCGCGGCGCGCAGGGCCGGCACGGCCGAATAGGTCATCGAGATGGGGCAGAGGTGACCCCCTTCGGCCTGCCCCATCACGACGAAGGCGGCGGCGCGCGCCACGTGGCCCCCGGGCTGCGGCGCCGTCCAGGGCAGCGAGTGCAGGCCGTGAGAGACGGAGACGTCCATCAGCTTGTGGTACGCGGGGTGGAACTCCACCTCGTCGATCCGGTTGCCGTAGCGGTCGTGGGTGCGCAGGACCGGCGTGTGCTCGTTCGCCTGGCGGCCCCACTCGACGGCCTCGCCGCCGGCGATCTCCCCGACCGCGCTGACCTGCTCCGCGGCCCAGCCCGCACCCTCGCGGTGCAGGGCCTCCACCAGCGGCCGGTCCTGCTCGAAGACGTTGTACGGCTCCAGCGGAGGCGGCTGGTTGAGGACCTCGTGGGTCCCGCCCACGCGTGTGTGCCGAGGCTCGGTGACGGCCATGCCGGAACCACTTTACCGTTGCCGCCCCGGTACCTCTAGGCTTTCGGACGTCCCACCGACCTACGAGGAGAGTTGACAGTGGCGTACACAGTGACGTTCATCCGCGGAGACGGGACCGGCCCCGAGCTGGCGGAGGCCACCGCCCGCGTGCTGGAGGCGACCGGCGTCGCGTTCGAGTGGGACTGGCAGGACGCGGGCGCGGACGTCTACGAGGCCGAGGGCAACCCGATGCCGGAGCGCGTGCTGGAGTCGATCCGGCGCAACAAGATCGCGCTCAAGGCTCCGATCACGACGCCCGTCGGCTCCGGGTTCCGGTCCGTGAACGTGGCGCTGCGCAAGGAGCTCGACCTGTACTGCTGCCTGCGCCCCTGCAAGGCGTACAAGGGCGTGCGCACGCGATTTCCCGAGACCGACATCGTGATCGTGCGCGAGAACCACGAGGACCTGTACGCGGGGATCGAGTTCGAGCAGGGCTCCGAGGAGGCCGGGCGCCTGCGCGAGACCATCAGGGAGCTCTCGGGCAAGGAGATCCGCGCGGACGCGGGCATCTCGATCAAGCCGATCTCGATCTTCGGCACACGCAGGATCGTGCGCTCCGCGTTCGAGTACGCGCGCGCCAACGGACGCCGCAAGGTGACCGCCGCGCACAAGGCGAACATCATGAAGTTCTCCGACGGGCTGTTCCTGCTCACGGCGCAGCAGGTCGCGGAGGAGTATGCGGACATCGAGTTCGAGGATCGCATCATCGACAACCTCTGCAATCAGCTCGTGTCACGGCCCGAGGAGTACGACGTCGTGGTGCTGCCGAATCTCTACGGCGACATCGTGTCGGACCTCGCCGCCGGGATGATCGGCGGGCTCGGGATGGCCCCGGGCGGCAACATCGGCGACGAGTACGCGGTGTTCGAGGCCACGCACGGCTCCGCGCCCAAGTACAAGGGGATGAACAAGGTGAACCCGATGGCGCTGATGCTGAGCGGGGTGATGATGGTGCGTCACCTCGGCGAGCAGGAGGCGGCCGCACGGATGGAGTCGGCGATCGCGGCGGTGATCGAGGAGGGAGAGTCGGTCACCTATGACATGAAGCCGACGCGCGACGACCCCACGGCGGTGGGAACGTCGCAGGTGGCGGACGCGATCATCGAAAAGATGAAAGCGGGAGTTCCGGCCTAGACAGGTGCGGCGGTGATTGTGCAGTTCGGGGGCCGCTGACCGCAATATCGAGGCGCGCTGCCACCTGAAGTCTGCCCAGCGGTCACTCCCTGAGTGAACAAACCGTCACGCGGCATGGAAGCCGCCGCCCCTGCGCCGCACCAGCCGCTGCTTCTCGAGCCCGGCCGTCACCCTGTACAGGTAGTTCTGGCGGATTCCCATCTTGGTGGCGATGTCAGGCACCTTGATGCCGGGGTTCTGCTTGATCAGCGCAAGGGCCTGGTCGGCACGGGTGTTCGAACGCCGCCCGCGCCCGCTCGCGCGG
>JBOGZM010000397.1:0-2472 GCA_050697255.1 Solirubrobacterales bacterium | reverse complement strand
GGCCACACCTATACGGGGAACCCGCTTGCCTGCGCGGCGGCGCTGGCGACGCTCGACGCCTTCGAGCAGGAACGCACGCTCGAACGGCTGGAGCCGAAGGCCGCGCTGCTGGAGCAACTCCTCCGCGACCTGGTCGAGCCGCTGCCGCACGTGGCCGAGGTGCGCCGGTGCGGGTTCATGTGCGGGATCGAGCTGGCGGACCAGGGTGGGCGCCCCCACGAGCCCGCGCTCCGGATGGGACACCGCGTGACGCTCGCGGCCCGTGCCCGGGGGGCGATCGTGCGCCCGCTCGGCGACGTCGTGGTCCTGATGCCGCCGCTCTCGATCGCCCCGGACGTGCTCGAGGAGCTGGTGGAGATCACGGCCGACTCCATCGCCGAGGCGACCGGCGCCGGCGCGCTCGCGGCCGCGGCGTAGGACTAGGTCAGTCCTCGTAGGGAACGAAGTCCTTCTTGCGCGCGCCGCACACCGGGCAGAACCAGTCGTCCGGGATCTGCTCGAACCCGGTGCCGGGAGCGATGCCCCCGTCGGGGTCTCCCTCGGCCGGGTCGTAGATGAACCCGCACGACTCGCAGATCCACTTCTGGGTTGTGGTGGCCTCGGCCAAGGCGCAGCCTAGTTTGACAGACGCGGGCGCGCTCCTGTAGACACGCGGGGCATGGCAGATCACCCCATCGAGGAGCTGAACCCCGGCGCCCCAACGGTGCCCAGGGCCGCCGCCGCGGTGGTCCTGATGCGGCGCGGCCGCCGGCATTCCTCGGCAGGGCTCGAGGTCCTGCTGGGCCGGCGCACGTCACGCGCCCGGTTCATGGCAGACGTGTGGGTCTTCCCGGGCGGCGCGGTGGACGGCGACGGCGCGGACGATGCGGCGCACCGCGAGACGGCGCTCCGCGAGCTCGAGGAAGAGGCCTCGATCGCCCTCGCCTCGCCCGACGACCTCGTCCCCTTCTCTCGCTGGATCACCCCGGTCGAGGTGAAGGTCCGCTACGACACGCGCTTCTACCTCGCCCTTGCCCCGCCGCACTCCTCCCCGCGGCCCGACGGCGAGGAGATCGTCGAGGTGCGCTGGTTCGCGCCCGCGGAGGCGCTGGAGCTGCAGCGGGCGGGGGAGCTGCTGCTCGTGTTCCCCACGATCAAGAAGCTCGAGACGCTGGCCCGGTTCGGCTCTCCCGAGGAGGCGCTGGCCGCGGTCGGAGCGGTCGCGCCGGAGCCGATCCTGCCCCGGGTGGACACGTCCGGCCCGGAGCCAAGGGTGCTCCTGCCTGGAGACCCGGGCTACTGAGCGCCCGTCCCGACAGCAAACCGCCCGGTCTGCTCGCAGACCGGGCGCTCTCATCCTTCCTCGATCGCCGGTAGGCGATCGAGGAAAAACCGGTAGCCCAGCTCCGACTCGCACGAGAAGCTGTCCGGCTGCGGGTCCCCGCCGGCGTCCACGACCACCTCGCGGCCCTCGAAGGACCGTGCGATCGCCTCGTCGAGCATGATCCGGACGCCGTCGAGTTGGGCCACCTCCCGCTCGTTCGGGCCGGACAGGTAGCCCTCGATCAGGAACGGCGCCGTCGAGTCGCAGCACCCGTTGCCGATCACGAGCGACAGGTCGCCGGGCCGGGCGGCGCGCACGCGGGCCACCACCTCGGCGGCGGCATCCGTCAGCACCACCCTCACGTCGTTCTCGTTCATGCTCGGGATATATATTCGCGTCAATGACCACCACGCTGCCACCCGACGTCCAGAACGTCTTCGAGCGCTTCGTCACGACCGAGTACACGACCGTGGACGGCGCCGGGCAGCCCATCACCTGGCCGGTGACCCCGTACTACCAGGCCGGCGACGGGGCGATCGACGTCACGACGGGGCTCGGATACCCGAAGAAGGCGGACGACGCCGAGCGAAATCCGCACGTCTCGCTGCTGTTCAGCGACCCGACCGGGTCGGGGCTCGACGGGCCCTGCGTGGTGCTCGTCCAGGGGACCGCGCGCGTCGACGACTCCGACCTGGACGCGAACCGGGAGCGCTACTGGCACGAGAGCGCCGCCAAGCTGCCCGCGACGAAGGACATGCATCCGCCGGCCCTTCTGCGCGGGATGTTCAATTGGTACTACGCCCGGATCTACGTCTACGTGCGCCCGGAGCGGGTCTTCGTGTGGAGTGACGGGGACTTCTCCAGGGACCCGACCCTCTATGGCTCGCGCGTCGAGGAGGTGCGCTCGCACCACTCCGCGGAGCCTGAGGTGCCGCCTCCTGCTCCGGCGGGTGGCGCGCCCGAATGGGACGCCCGCATGGATGAGCTGGGCCAGCGCCACCGGACCGCCGTCCTCTCCCTGGTCGGCCCGGACGGCTTTCCGTTCTCGCTCCGCCTGCCCCTCAAGCCCGACAGAGCGGCGAACCGCGTACACCTTGGACAGCTCCCGGACTGGCTCCCGGCGGCGCCCAGCAAGGCCTGTCTGACCGCACACGCGCACGACCCCGACT
>JBOGZM010000396.1:0-3041 GCA_050697255.1 Solirubrobacterales bacterium | reverse complement strand
GGTCCTGTGCGAGTACGGCGCGCTCGACGCCGACCCCTCGCTCGGGCATCGCTTCAGGCATGTGTTCGCGCTCGACCCGCCGGCGGTGCTCGAGACGTTAGAGGCGCTGCGCCTCAGCGGCGGCGAGGACCCGGCGTTCCTGCATCTCGGCTTCGGCGCCGCGGAGGTCGAGTTCGCCGCGCGCGTGCTCGACCACGAGCATGCGCTGCGCCCGCATCTGGAGGCGGTCTATCGTGCGCTGGCGGCGCTTGGGGCGAACGGCGCGGAGGTATCGCGAGAGCTGCTCGAGGGGGAGGGGCGCCATCCCCGCAGCGCGGTCGTGGCCGGCCGCTGCCTGCGGGTGCTGGACGAGCTATCTCTCGCGAGTTTCGACCGCGCAAGCGGTACCCTCAGATGCAGGATCACCAATGGCGGGCGGGCCGATCTGGGGCGCTCGCAGGTCTTTCGCGAATGCGCGAGCGCTGCTGAAGAGGGGCACCGATTCCTGGAGACGCTGACACCCGCGACACCAAAGGCGAGAGCCGCCTAGCGGCTTCCCACGACGCTGCCGGCGACGGAACGCCGGAGCGCACCGGGGAGCCGATCCTGGACGCGGACGGAGCGGCCGGCACGTTGTCGCCCGGCACCCACGTCCGCGTCGGGCTGGGCGGGGCATTCCCCGCGCCGGCTGCCGTGGCGGCGCCGGAGGTCGGTGCCGACCTGCTCCCGCACGAGCAGGAGCTGCTCGGGGACCTCTTTGCGGTCGTGGCGGAGCACTCCGACGACGTCGTCCGGCCGGTGGACCTGGAGCGAGTCGGGAACGCGTTCGCGTTCGCGTGCGAGCGCCACGCAGACCAGCGCCGCCGGTCCGGCGAGGAGTTCATCACCCACCCGGTCGGCGTCGCGAAGATCTGCGCCGGCATGCGCCTTGACACGGAGACGATCTGTGCCGCGTTGCTGCACGACACGGTGGAGGACACCTCCGCGTCGCTGGACGACGTGTGCGAGCGCTTCGGCGACGACATCGGCCAGCTCGTGGACGGGGTCACGAAGCTGACCGGGATCACGTTCCACAGCCGCGACGAGCAGCAGGCGGAGAACTACCGCAAGATGATGGTCGCGATGGCCACCGACATCAGGGTGATCCTGATCAAGCTGGCCGACCGCCTCCACAACATGCGCACGCTCGACGCGCTCCCGAAGCAGAAGCAGATCGACAAGGCGAAGGAGACGCTCGACATCTTCGCTCCGCTGGCGCACCGGCTCGGCATCCACTCGATCAAGTGGGAGCTGGAGGACCTCGCCTTCTCGACGCTGCACCCGCGCAAGTACAACGAGATCAAGTCGCTCGTCAACCAGCAGCGCGAGGAGCGGGAGGGCTACGTCGATCGCGCGGGCCACTACCTGACGCAGGAGCTGGACGCCGTCGGCATCAGGGCCGAGGTCTCCGGCCGTGCGAAGCACTTCTACTCCATCTACTCGAAGATGACCAAGAAGGGCCGCGAGTTCAACGAGATCTACGACCTCACGGCGATGCGCGTGATCGTCGACTCGGTGAAGGACTGCTACGGCGCGATCGGGATCATCCACTCGCTGTGGAAGCCGCTGCCGGGCCGGTTCAAGGACTACGTGGCGATGCCCAAGTTCAACCTCTATCAGGCCCTCCACACGACGGTGATCGGGCCCGAGGGGCGGCCGCTGGAGATCCAGATCCGGACCGGTCAGATGCACTCCCTGGCCGAGTTCGGCGTCGCCGCCCACTGGATCTACAAGGGCGGTCCGTCCGCAGGCGGCCGGACCGGTCGCGGGCGGGACGGTGGCCTCGCGGGACGAAGAGCCCCTGGCTCGGCCGCGGCGGCCGCGAACGGCGACCCACCGGAAGGGAACGGAGCGACGATCGCAGAGGGCGCCGACGCCTCCGGCGCGGCGCGGCCGGCGTGGCTCCGCCACCTGCTGGACTGGCAGCAGGACCTCCAGGACCCGAAGGAGTTCATGGAGACCCTGAAGATCGACCTGTTCGAGGACGAGGTGTTCGTCTTCACGCCGCGCGGCGACGTCAAGTCGCTTGCCGCCGGCTCGACGCCTCTCGACTTCGCGTACGCGGTCCACACCGACGTCGGTCACCGTTGCGTGGGCGCGAAGGTGAACGGCAAGATCACGCCGCTCAACTACAGCCTCCAGTCCGGCGACATCGTCGAGATCCTCACCTCCAAGCAGGAGCGGGGCCCGTCGCGCGACTGGCTGTCCCTGGTGCGCACCACGCGCGCCCGGAACAAGATCCGTGCCTGGTTCACGCGCGAGAAGCGCGAGGACGCCGAGCACCGCGGTCGCGAGCTGCTCCAGGACACCCTTCGCAAGCAGGGGCTGCCGGCCCAGAAGATCACCGGGTCACCCCTGCTCGCGGACGTGATCCGCGAGATGGGCTTCCGCAAGGCCGACGACTTCTACATCGCCCTCGGCCAGGCGAAGGTGTCCGCGCGGGTGGTCGTCAACAAGGTCCTGCAACGCCTGAAGCAGGGTGAGGCGGCGGTCGAGGAGCGGCCCGGAGAGGGCCTCGTCCGCGGCAAGGACGACCGCGCCCGCCCCGAGGGGACGGCGTCCCGCTACGGGATCCACGTCGAGGGCATCGACGACGTCATGGTGCGGCTCGCCAAGTGCTGCCGGCCGGTGCCGGGGGACGAGATCGTGGGCTACATCTCACTCGGTCGCGGGATCACGATCCACCGCCGCGACTGCAAGAACGTCGTCAGCCTGATGAAGGTGCCCGAGCGCTTCACGGACGTGTCCTGGGAGGGGGGCAACGACACGTCGTTCCGGGTCGAGCTGCAGGTCGACGCCTGGGACCGCACGCGGCTGTTGGAGGACGTCTCGCGGACCTTCGCCGAGGCCGGCATCAACATCCTCGAGGCCCGCTGCACGGTGGACCACCCGATGGTCAAGAACCGCTTCGTGGTCGAGGTTGGCGACACGGTGACGCTCAAGAACTGCATCACGCGGCTGAGAAACGTCGACTCGGTGTTCGACGCCTACCGCGTCGTGCCGGGCGGCTGAAGCCCGGCACG
>JBOGZM010000395.1:0-2959 GCA_050697255.1 Solirubrobacterales bacterium | reverse complement strand
ACGCTCGCGATCGTCGTCCAGCGCGAACTGGAGAGGCGGGCGCATGTCGCGAAGCCCTACTGGGAGGTGTTCGCCGAGTTCGAGCACCCCGACGGAGCGTTCGTCGCACACCACCAGGTGGACAAGTTCTGGGACGAGCAGGAGGCCCAGGCGGCGCTCGCCGGCACGAGCAGCCCCGGAGTCGTGAAGTCGGTCGAGTCGAAGCGCAACACGCGCCGGCCGCCGGGCCCCTTCAACACGACGGCGTTCACGAGCGCGGCATCGTCCGTCGGCGTGTCGCCGGCGCGCGCGATGCGGATCGCCGAGGACCTCTACATGGACGGGTTCATCTCCTACCCCCGCACCGACAACACCGTGTACCCGAAGTCGCTGCCGGTGCGCGAGCTGCTGCGCTCGATCGCGCAGGTGCCCGCGTTCAAGGAGGGGGCGCCGCTGGCCGAGCGCAAAGAGCTTTCGCCCACGCGCGGCAAGAAGGAGACCACCGACCACCCGCCGATCTACCCCACGCAGGCACTCGACCCGAGCGTGCTGCCCGACGACGGTCACCGCAAGATCTACGAGCTGGTCGTGCGCCGCTTCCTGGCGACGTTCGCCGACCCGTCGGTGTCGGAGTCCACGCGCGCCGACATCGAGGCCGGCTCGCAGGGCTACTTCGTGCGCGGCAACGTGCTGGTCGAGCCGGGCTTCCTCGCCGTCTATCCGTATGGGCGCTCCAGGGACGAGGAGATCCCCAAGGTCGAGGAGGGCCAGGAGCTGCCGCTCGCCGAGCGTGGCGCCGTCGCGCTGCCGCCGGGAGCCGAAGCCGCCGAGGAGGCCGGACCGCGGCCGAACCCGTGGGCCGACGCGAAGGAGACCCAGCCGCCGTCGCGCATCGGCCAGGGCAAGCTGATCGAGATGATGGAGGAGCTCGGCCTCGGCACCAAGGCGACGCGCCACGACATCATCCAGAAGCTCTACGACCGCGGCTACATCCAGGGCAACCCGATCGAGCCGCGCGAGACCGGCATCGCGATGGTGAAGGCCTTCCAGCGCTTCGCGGAGCGGGTGTCCTCGCCCGACATGACCGCCGAGCTCGAGGAGGACATGGACAAGATCGCGACCGGCAACGTGACCAAGGACGAGGTGGTCGAGATCTCACGCAAGATGCTGGCCGACTCCTACGAGCTGATGGACGAGCACAAGCGCGAGCTGGCCGAGATCATCTGGGAGGGCATGAACCAGGACCGCATCCTGGGGCCCTGCCCGCAGTGCCGTGAGGCCGGGCGCAGGAACGAGCAGGGCGAGATCAACCGGCTGCGGATCATCCGGGCGCGGAAGTCGGGCAAGCGCTTCGTCGGTTGCGAGGGTTGGCGCGAGGACGAAAACGACCCCGACCGCTGCGACCAGACCTACGGCCTCCCGCAGCGCGGCGAGATCCTCAAGCTCGAGGACACCTGCTCGATCTGCGGCGTCACGCCCCGGGTGAAGGTCCTGGGCGGGCGGCGCCCGTGGAACCTGTGCCTGAACGACGAGTGCCCGTCGATGGAGGAGATGCGTCGCCAGCGCGCGGAGCGCGAGGCCGCGCGGGCGGCACGCGAAGCCGCCGGTGAGACGCCCGCGGGCGACAAGCAGCCGGAGAAGGCAAAGCCGCGCCGGAAAGCCCCCGCGCGCACCTAGTGCGCCGTCCGGCATTGGCTGACGTGGCACCAGCCCGCAGCTAACCTCCCCCTCGTGTTCATCACCTTCGAGGGAATCGACCGCTCCGGCAAGACCACCCAGGCGCAGATGCTCGCCGGCGCGCTGGGCGACGGCGCGGTGCTCGTGCGCGAGCCGGGCGGCACGCCGGAGTCGGAGCGCATCCGCGAGCTGGTCAAGGACCCGGCGCTGCGGCTGTCGCCGCTGGCCGAGACGCTGCTGTTCGGCGCGGCTCGCGCGGAGTTGATCGAGCAGGTGGTGCGTCCCGCGCTGAAGGCCGGCAGGTTCGTCGTGTGCGACCGTTACATCGACTCGACGGTCGCCTACCAGGGCGGGGCGCGCGGGCTCGGCATCGAGGTCGTGGAGCAGCTGAATGACTGGATCGCCGGGGGGCTGTGGCCGGACGTGACTTTCCTGCTGGAGATCGGCCCCGCCGCCGCAGGCAGCCGCGGGGGTGAGCGGGAGCCCGACCGGATCGAGGGCGAGGGCGAGCACCTCCAGCGGGCAGTTGCAGCGGCCTACGAGGAGCTGGCCGTGCGCCATCCCGAGCGCTACGTGCGAATCGACGCGACCCGCCCTGCGGAGGACGTCCACGCCGGGATCCTCGAGTGGGTACGCGCGGCGGCGCCCCCGGCGCGATGATGCTGACCGCGACCGAGCACCAGCCCCGCGCCCGCATCGCGCTCGAAGCCGGGCTGCGCGACCCGGCGGCGCTGTCCCACGCCTACCTGTTCCACGGTCCTCCGGGCAGCGGCAAGCGCGCCGCAGCGCGCGAGTTCGCGGCGGCGCTGATCGCGCGCGACTCGGAGGACCCCGACGACACCCGGCGCCGCGTGCTCTCGGGCGTCCACCCGGACATTGCGTGGGTGGAGCCGCGGGGCGCGCACGAGATCCTGGTCGACGACGTGCGGGAGCAGATCGTGCGCCAGGCTGCGCTGCGCCCGTTCGAGGCGCGCGTGCGCGTGTTCGTGATCGTGGACGCGGACCGCATGAACGACGAGTCGCAGAACGCGCTGCTGAAGACCCTCGAGGAGCCGGCGCCGTGTGCCCACTTCGTCTTGATCAGCTCCGCCCCCGGCCGCCTGCTGGAGACGGTGCCTTCCCGCTGCCGGCCGATCCGGTTCGGTGCGATCCCTCCGGTTCGCATCGCGGAGCAGCTCACGGCGCGGGGCATCGAGCCTCAAACCGCGCTGGCATGCGCGCGGCTGGCCGGAGGCGACTCCGACCGGGCCGCGCGGCTGGCCGGCGAAGGGGCCGCCGCGCGGCACGAGGCCGAGGCGGCCGC
>JBOGZM010000394.1:0-5223 GCA_050697255.1 Solirubrobacterales bacterium | reverse complement strand
GCGCGGGCCGGTGTCCTCGGTCGACCGCAAATTTCCCATAAGCGGTCTCCCTGCGTCCTTGGCCCGCTTGCCTTTCGCCGGCAATGAACCACCCGATCCGAAAACATGGCTCGTAAGCTCATCGATAGAGCCCTGCGCCTGGGCGAGGCGGGGCAGTTCAGGGCCTACCAGAAGCGGGTCGAGCGCATCAACGCGATCGAGCCGGAGATGGAGCTGCTCGACGACCACGAGCTGCGCGAGGAGGCCGACAAGCTGCGCGAGCGCGCCCGCGAGGGCGAGCCGCTCGACGACCTGCTCTACGAGTCCTTCGCGCTCTGCCGCGAGGCCAGCAGGCGCTCGCTCGGATTGCGCCACTACGACGTGCAGCTGATCGGCGGAATGGTGCTGCACGACGGCTCGATCGCCGAGATGAAGACCGGCGAGGGCAAGACGCTGATGGCGACGCTGCCGATCTTCCTCAACTCGCTGGCCGGCGACAGTGTCCACCTGGTGACCGTGAACGACTACCTCGCGCGCCGCGACGCGGAGTGGATGAAGCCCATCTACGACGCGCTCGGCGTGACGGTGGGCGTGCTCCAGAACCAGCAGTCCTTCGAGGACAAGCAGGTCGCCTACGCCGCCGACATCACCTACGGCACGAACTCAGAGTTCGGGTTCGACTACCTGCGCGACAACATGGCCTCGTCGCTCGAGGAGGTCGTGCAGCGCGGGCACCCGTTCGGCATCGTCGACGAGGTCGACAACATCCTGATCGACGAGGCGCGCACGCCGCTGATCATCTCCGGCGCTCCCGAGGAGGCGGCCGACCTGTACCAGCAGTTCGCGCGACTCGCGCCCACCTTGAAGGGCGTCCCGAAGGTCGATACCCGCAGCAAGCTCGGGTCGGATGGGGCCGAGCCCGAATACGACTACGAGTACGACGAGAAGCACAAGACTGTCGCGCCCACCGAACGTGGCGTCGCGAAGGCGGAGCGGTTCCTCGGGATCGAGAACATGTACCTCTCCGAGCACGGCAACCTGGTCAACCACCTGAACCAGTCGTTGAAGGCCGAGTCGCTGTACAAGCGCGACAAGGACTACGCCGTGATCGACGGCGAGGTGAAGATCATCGACGAGTTCACCGGTCGGATCCTCGAGGGGCGGCGCTGGTCCGAGGGGCTGCACCAGGCCGTCGAGGCGAAGGAGCGTGTCGGCGTCCGTGAGGAGAACCAGACGCTTGCGACGATCACCCTCCAGAACTACTTCCGCATGTACGACAAGCTCGCCGGCATGACCGGCACGGCGCTCACCGAGGCAAACGAGTTCATCAAGATCTACAAGCTGCCGGTGGTCGACATCCCGACCAATGTCCCGATGGTGCGGGCCGACCACAACGACCAGATCTACAAGACCAAAGACGGCAAGTGGGGGGCCGTGCTGGACGAGATCAAGTCCCGCCACGAGGCGGGCCAGCCGGTGCTGGTCGGGACGGTCTCGGTCGAGTCCTCCGAGCAGCTCTCCGACCGGCTGCGTCGCAACGGCGTCCCGCACGTCGTGCTGAACGCGAAGCCCGAGCATGCCGAGCGTGAGGGCGAGACGATCGCCGAGGCCGGCTCGATCGGCGCGGTCACGATCGCCACGAACATGGCCGGGCGCGGGGTGGACATCATGCTGGGCGGCAATGCGGAGCACCTGACGCGCGTGGAGCTGCGCAAGCTGGGCGTCGAGCCCGGCGACGATTCGTGGGACGAGACCTACGAGCAGGTCTTCCCCAGCATCGCAGAGCGGGTCAAGGCCGATCACGAGAAGGTGAAGGAGCTCGGAGGCCTGTTCATCCTCGGCACCGAGCGCCACGAGTCCCGCCGCATCGACAACCAGCTGCGAGGGCGCTCCGGCCGGCAGGGCGACCCGGGCGAGTCGCGCTTCTACCTGTCCGCGGAGGACGACCTCGTGCGACTGTTCGCGGGCGACCGCATCTACCGGATCTTGGATCGGCTCGGGCCCGTGGACGACGAGGGCCGCGAGCAGCCGATCGAGGCCAAGATGCTGTCGCGCACGATCGAGAACGCGCAGAAGAAGGTCGAGCAGCAGAACTTCCTGATCCGCAAGCGCGTGCTCGAGTACGACGACGTGATGAACCAGCAGCGCGAGGTCGTCTACAGGTACCGGCGCGAGATCCTCGAGGGACGCGACATGTCGGAGCCCGCCAAGGACGAGCTGCGGGGGGTGTTCGGGCGGATCGTGGATCAGTACACCCCCGGCGACTTCATCGAGGACTGGGACGTCGAGGGCCTGTTCGCGCAGGTGCAGCAGATCTACGACCCGACCTTCGACGTCGAGGACATCGACGCCGAGGCGCTCGACCGTGAGGAGCTCACCGCGCGGCTGCACGAGGACGCGCTGGACGCATACGGTCGCCGCGAGGCCGACCTCGGCGAGGAGTTGATGCGTGAGCTCGAGCGCGGGGTGCTGCTGCAGATCATCGACGAGCGCTGGCGCGAGCACCTGTACGACATGGACTACCTGCGCGAGGGCATCCACCTGCGCGGGTTCGCCCAGCGTGACCCGCTGGTCGAGTACAAGAACGAGGGCTTCACCCTCTTCCGCGACCTCATGAACTCCATCTGGGAGGACTTCGGGCGCTACATCTTCCACGTCCAGGTCCAGATCGAGCCGGCCCAGGCGGCCGCCCTGTCGCGCCGGTCCAGCACGTCGCGTGTCTCGGGGGTCAGCTATTCCGGTGGGGGCCCCGAGCAGCCGTCCGCGCTCTACGACGCCGCGGAGGAGGCCGGGGTCGCGACCATGGACCCGGACGCTGCGGAGTTCGCGGCGCTGCCGGAGGTCGAGACGCGCCATGTCGACGACCGCGAAAGGCTGGGGCGCAACGACCCCTGCTGGTGCGGCTCGGGCAAGAAGTTCAAGAAGTGCCACGGAGCCTAGGGATGGCTGAGCAGGTTCAGCTCGAGCAGATCCCCGAGCGCGTGGCGAAGCTCCGCGACCAGCTGAAGCTGCTCGCGGACTACCTTTGACCCCGCCGCGCTGGAGCAGACCGTCGCGCGCCTCGAGGGCGAGATGGGCAGGCCGGGCTTCTGGGACGACCAGCAGCGTGCGGCGTCGGTCTCGTCCGAGCATCGCCGCACCACCAGGAAGCTCGAGTCGTATCGTGCGCTCGAATCCGACATCGAGGACCTGGCCGGGCTCGCCGAGCTGGCCGCCGAGGACGGCTCGATGGTGGCGGAGCTCGAGGAGCAGCTCGGCGACGTCGAGCGGCGCATGGATGCGCTCGAGGAGGAGCGCCTGTTCCAGGGTCGCTACGACTCGGGCGATGCGGCGGTCTCCGTGCACAGCGGCGCCGGCGGCACCGACTCGCAGGACTGGGCCGAGATGCTCCTGCGGATGTACCTGCGCTGGGCCCAGCGGCGCGGGTTCGACGTCGAGATGGCGGAGGCCTCCGAGGGCGAGGAGGCCGGCATCAAGTCGGCGACCTTCCTGGCGCGGGGCGAGAATGCGTACGGCCTCTTCTCGGCCGAGAAGGGGGTCCACCGCCTGGTGCGCCTGTCGCCTTTCGACGCCGCGCACCGGCGCCACACCAGCTTCGCGCTAGTCGAGGTGAGCCCGCTGGTGGAGGACGACGTGGAAGTGGAGATCGACGAGAACGACCTGCGGATCGAGACCTACCGCGCCTCGGGCGCCGGCGGGCAGCACGTGAACAAGACCGACTCGGCGGTGCGGATCACCCACCTGCCGACCAAGACCGTGGTCCAGTGCCAGAACGAGCGCTCCCAGTCATCGAACAAGCAGACCGCGATGAAGCTGCTGAAGTCGAAGCTGATCGAGCTCGAGGAGCGCAGGCGCCGCGAGGAGCTGGCACGCGAGAAGGGCGAGGCGCAGGACGTCGCATGGGGGTCGCAGATCCGCTCGTACGTCCTGCACCCATACACGATGGTCAAGGACCACCGCACCGGCCACGAGATGGGCGACGCGCAGCGCGTGCTCGACGGGGACCTCGACGGCTTCGTGCACGAGTACCTGGTGCAGAGCGCGGGGGACGGACGTGGTCTCTGAAGCTAACCGGCACGACCAGGGTGGGTCGCCGGTTCGGGCTTCAGGTTGGCCGCCACCCGCGGCCTGCCGTTCACCTCGTACTGCACGTCCACGGTCTCGTGCTTGCGATAGCTCCCCGCGATGCCGAGGAACATCGACAGCCAGCGCCAGAACCCCAGGTTGCCCTCCTGGGCCAGGGACCGGCTGAAGACCAGGCGGTCGCCCGCGAGCCGGTAGTCCTCCCCCGGACGCTGCTCGACTCCGTTCACGAACACGCGCAGCGGGGGCCGGACTCCGCGCGGCAAGCGGACGGTCGAGGAGTCACTGTTCACGGCCACGGAATTATGGCCGCCGGTACGGTTCCGCCATGCCCGCCCCCGACGTGGAGGACCTGATCTCGCGCGCGCTGACGGAGGATGTCGGCCCGCGTGACCTCACGACCGAGGCGGTCGTGGACGCCGGGCAGCGCGCCCGGGGGCGGATCGTCCAGAAGGCTCCCGGCATGGTGTCGGGCCTCGACGTCGCCGAGGCCGTCTTCCGCCGCCTGGACCCGCTGGTGCGCGTCGAACGGCTGCGGCCGGAGGGGGAGTGGCTGAAGGAGCCGCCCGCGGACGTGCTCGTCCTCGAGGGCGATGCGCGCGGGCTGCTGACGGCGGAGCGGGTGGCGCTGAACTTCCTCGGGCACCTGTCCGGGGTCGCGACCGTGACCGCCGCTTGCGTCTACGAGCTGCGCGGCACCGGCGTGGAGGTGCTCGACACCCGCAAGACCCTTCCGGGGCTGCGGCGGCTCCAGAAGCAGGCGGTGGCGGCGGGTGGCGGTCGCAACCACCGGATGGGCCTGTTCGATGCGATCCTCATCAAGGACAACCACGTCGCGCTGGCCGGCGGCGTCGAGGAGGCCGTCCGCCGCGCGCTTGCCGGCCGCTCCCACGGCATGCGCGTGGAGGTCGAGTGCGGGTCGCTTGCCGACGTCGAAGCCGCGCTGCGTGCCGGCGCAGAGTGCCTGCTGCTCGACAACATGGACCCGGCCGAGCTGCGCGAGGCGGCGGCGCTGACGGCCGGCCGCGCGGAGCTCGAGGCCTCGGGCGGCATCACCCAGGAAACGCTCCGGGGCGTGGCTGCCTCTGGCGTACAATCGGTGTCGATCGGGTTTGTGACTCACTCCGCGCCCGCCCTCGACCTCTCGATGTCCATCGAACC
>JBOGZM010000393.1:0-8787 GCA_050697255.1 Solirubrobacterales bacterium | reverse complement strand
TGAAGGAGATCCGGCGCTCGATCTGGCAGCTGGGCCAGGTGCAGGTGTTCGACGGCGGCGCGGACGGCGTGGTATCAACGAACCCGAACACGCTGTTCGCAAACCAGGGCATCTTCGTTCCGTAGGGGGTCGGTTGAACATGAGAGGCATGAGAACGCACAGGGTGCGCCGTGCGCTGATCGGAGCGCTCGCCGCCTGCGCCGTGCTGGCGCTGCCGGCCGTGGCGGCCGCGGCACGGCCCGGGATGACGGTCAAGATCCCGAGCCGCCAGGACGTCGACAACGTCTACGTGCTGGCGGCCATCCACCAGAAGCGCTGCTCCCTGCAGGTGAGCGGCAAGGTCCTCGGGCGCCGGTTCAGGGGGTTCCGCGACAGCAGCGTCACGATCCACCTCACCAACCAGGCGCGCCTGCGGCTTTCCAGCAGCGCGAAGCGGGCCGTGAAGCGCGCGCTGCGCAGGGGACGCACGGTGAGGGCCAGGATCACTGTGGTTGCGCGCAACCGCTCGGGTGAGCGAAACTCGGTCACACGGAGCGTGAAGCTGCGCTCGTAGAACGTAGAACGCGCCAGAGGAGGCGTGATGGTCGATCCACAGGACAGGGACAGCTCCGCTGACACAGCCGGGGAGTCGTTTCACTATCACCTCGAGCTGACCCCCGCGCAGCTCAAGATCACCCATACGGCGCTGCGCAGCCTGCTCGATGACTTCGGGCACGAGCAGCACGAGGTCGTGGCCGTGATCCACGAGGTGCTGGAGAAGCTTCCGGACGAGCACTCGATCCGGGCGATCGTGCTCGACGAGGAGCTGAATCGCCAGCGGGGAGCCGGTGGAGCACCGGCCGCCTAGCCGCGTCAGCATTCGCCGGAGCGGACGGGCGCCGGCGGCGGCGGGCCTCGTGCTCGCCGTCATGCTGATCCCCGCGCTGGTCGCTCGCGCGGCGGTAGACGAGACGACTCCCGTGAGCGTGGCAACGGACGAAACGCTCGCCGACGGCCCATCCGGGCCCGGCGTGGCCGTGAGCCCGAGCGGCCGCTACGTCGTCTTCGAGTCCACGGCGGACAACCTCAGCGACGCCGACGACGACTCGGTCGTGAACATCTACGTGCGCGACCGCGAGACCGGTGAGACGAACCTCGTCAGCCGCGCCCCGGGGGCGTCCGGTGTGGGCGCCGACGCGGACGCCAGGAATCCCGCGATCTCATCCGGCAGCGGGCGCTACGTCGCCTTCGAGTCGCGCGCCACGAACCTCAGCGACTTCGACGACGACGCCGCAACGGATGTGTTCGTGCGCGACCTGGAGGTGGGCACCACGACGCTCGTCAGCCTTGCACCCGACGGCTCGCCGGCGAACGCCGACTCCGGAGACCCCTCGATATCCGAGGAGGGGATCGTGGTCGCCTTCGAGTCGCGCGCCACGAACCTCAGCGACTTCGACCACGACGCGCACACGGACGTGTTCATCCACAACCGCGACTCAGGCACCATGAGGCTGGTCAGCCGGCCGGTATCCGGCGCGCCCGCCGACGGCCCCTCGTATGACCCGTCGATCTCGTCCAACGGGCGCCGCGTCGCGTTTGCCTCCGATGCCGACAACCTCTTCCTCGACGACCGTGACATCTACACGAACGTGTACGTCGCGCTCATCGAGCCTGCGTTCACCCTGCTCACGCATTCCTCCCGCACTTCGGCTTCGGGGTCGGAGACACATCCTGCGAACGGCAACTCCACACAGCCGGCGATCTCGGCGGACGGCGGGCACGTGGCGTTCGTCTCCACGGCCACCAATCTTGCCGGCGGGGTCGGCATCCAACAGGTCTTCGTGCGGAGCATCTCCGCCAACAGCACCGAGCTTGTCAGCCGTGGCGACGGGACGCTCGGCGCGATGGCCGCGACCGCCGCTTCGTCACCGTCCATCTCCGGCGACGGGCGCCTCGTCGCATTTGCGACCGCCGCGGACAACCTCGGCGAGCCCGGCGTGCTCGCCGATGGGAGCCGGCTGCCTCCCGTGCTCGGCTCCGATGTGTTCGTGCGCGACATGGCGTGGGACAACACGATCCTGATGAGCCGCGACAGCGGAGCCGGAGGGGCAGCGCTGGAGAGGGATTCCGGGGCCCCCGCGCTGTCGCCGGGAGGGTCCCTGCTGGCGTTCGTCTCAGACCTCACGGTCGGCGTGGAGATCCCGGAGGACCCGGAGGCGCAGCCGGGCGAGATTCTGCGGGCGACGGTCTTCGGGCGTGAGCTGAGCTGGCGCGCGCCACCCCCGCCGGAGCAGTTGCCCGACAACGACGACCATCACGGCGGCGGCGACGGCCACGGAGACGGCGGCGGGGCTCACACCGACGCTCACGCTGAGACCGGGCATGCCGCAGCCGGCCACGACGCGGGCACCGCAGGCCACGGCGGCCACGCCGGGGGCGGGGCGCACTTCACGCTGAGGCAGGGTGGTGTGAACGCCGATCGGATGTTCGGCACGCAGTTGCACGACAAGCTCTGCGGAGGCGCGGGCAACGACCTGATCCGGCTCAGCGGCGGACCGGACGTCGGCTACGGCGGCGCCTGCGGGCCGCTCAGCCCGCCCGTCACCGACGCCGCGTCGTGGTGGCGTTCGGCGTTCGACGAGGGAGCCCCGCCCCGCGGTTCGGACGGAAACGACAAGATCGTGGGGGGCAGGGGGGACGACGTGCTGTTCGGCGGCGCCAGGCGGGACCGGGTGGTGGGCGGCTCCGGAAGCGACTTCCTGTCCGGCGGCAGCGGCAAGGATCGGCTGGTCGGCGGGCCCGGACGCAACCGTTACGAGGCAGGCTCGGGCAACGACTCGATCAAGTCTGCCAACGGGGTGCGCGAGAAGGTCGATTGCGGATTCGGCCGGGATCGGGTCACCGCCGACCGCCGCGACATCCTCTCCGGCTGCGAACGCGTGAAGCGAGTGCGCCGCAAGCCGAAGAAGGATCCGATCGAGCTGCTGCCCGAGTGCCCCGGCGGCGGGCACGCGTGCCACGAGGGCGAGGGCGGCACGGTTGTCCTGCGCGCAGCCGCCCCTCACGGCGGCTAGCGCCGGTCATCGGCACGTCCTTCCGGACGTGCTGGAGCCGGAACTGCGGATCGTCTTCTGCGGCACGGCGGCGGGCGCCGTGGCAGCGCGCGTCGGAGCGCCCTATGCCGGGCCGGGGAACCGCTTCTGGCGGGTGGTGCACGAGGTCGGGCTGACTCCTCGAGAGCTGCGGCCGGCTGAGTTTCGAGAGCTGTCCCGTTTTGGCATCGGCCTGACCGACGTCGCGAAGTTCACATCGGGGTCGGACTCGAGCCTCGCACGGTCGGACTTCGACCCGGCAGCCGTTGTCGCGAAGGTCGAGCGCTACGCGCCCCGCGTTTTCGCCTTCGTCGGCAAGCGCGCGGCGCGGGAGGTGCTCGGCCGCGCCGTCGGCTACGGCCCGCAGGATGCCCAGATCGGTGTCAGCGAGGTGTGGGTGCTGCCATCCACGTCCGGCGCCGCACGCGGCTTTTGGGACAAAGGGCCATGGCAGGACCTTGCTCGTACCGCCGCTCGGCCCACTGCGACACATTTGTCGGCCTCTACACGACAAAGGTGTCTCACCGGGAGGGGGAGGCGACTACGGCAGCGGCCGGCGGAGCCAGTCCTCGTAGAACCCATCCAGGTCGGGCACGAAGTCGTGCACGACCGGGTAGCCGGGCGGCACCGCCTCCACCTCGAGCAGCGTCTTGCAGCCGGGGCAGAAATACTCGCGCAGGTGGTTCCACTCGGGATCGCCGTGCATCTTGTCCGGGTAGATCTCACGCAGCGACTCGACCGTCTCGCGCACGTTGATCAGCGCGTCGAGCTTCCAGTTGTCGGTGTATTCGCAGAACTCGTGGCCGCAGTCGCACTTGACCCAGTAACCCTGGTCGGTCTTCGCAATGTTCAAGTGCTCCCCGAACGGCAGCACGATCGGGTCGTCCCACGGAACCCGCTCCTGGAGGATCTCCACGTACTTGTCGAAACGGTCTGCGTCCTTGAAGCCGGACTGGATCGCTCTGATCTGGCCGCGCGGCAGTTTCTCGTCGACCAGGTCCCGCAGGGTGTCCTTGTCCAGCTTCATCCGGCCGCCTGAATCGTGCGTGACAGGTCGACCTCGGGCGTCGGCACATCGAACTCGAAGTTCGCGGGCAGGTCCCAGAACTCGCGGTACTCGGCCGCCCAGCGCGATGAGAGCCGCATCGACTCCGCGTACATGCGCTGCGCGGGCTCGATCATGTCGCGGTCGAGGATCCGCTTCCGCTCGCGCGCCATCCACACGCGCACCGGGACGGCCTTCGCGGCGCGCGCGTCCCGCATCTCCGAGCGGCGCTGGGCGCTCGCACGCGAGTCGCCCGGCACGACGCCGTACACGGACGTCGCATAGCGCGACAGCAGGAAGTCCCCGTCGATGTCCTCCATCACGGACTCGTAGGGTCGCTCCAGCGGGTCGCCGAGACCGGCGCCGCCGCGGAACATGCACAGGTACAGATCGCCCTCGCGGTACACGTCGGGCAGCGTGGTGGTCTCGAGGTCGAACAGGTGCTCGCCGGAGATGTCGCGCGCGAGCGCGGAGTCGGCCGGGTCCGGCTCGTGCAGGGGGAACGGCTCGCCCCGCTGGGCGCGCTCGAGCAGGTCGGCCCCGCGCACGTTGTGGCGGTAGCCGGTCGCGGCCGGATAGCCGCCCCACAGGCCGGACTGGATGAAGCAGCGCCCGTGGCCGATGTTCTGCATCTCGTAGAACGGCGTCTTCCACGCCAGGCGCAGGCACTCGTACCCCGACCCGCCCCGGTGGCGCCCCGGGCCGGCGGTGTTCGGCTTCACCCGCTGGCTCAGGTACAGGAACGGCTCGATCAACTCCCACATCTCCATGTCGCCCATGTCGCCTTCGGGGTTCCACATCGCGGCGGCGTAGTCGAGCCCGTCCAGCACCATCTTGGCGCCGCCGCCCACGCACGAGAGGCCGAAGTTGGTCGTCGCCGACTGACGCCCGTACTGGTCGATGCCGCCGCCCTGGAACGCGTTCGCGGTGAGCCCGTAGGGCGCCAGGATCTCCTCGACGAAGCCGCGGGCCTGCAACGCGCGCGAGATCCCCTTCACGAAGCCCGTATAGGAGGGGATCAGGAAGTACCACGCGTTGCCGGTCGACGCCTGCGGGTTCGAGTGGTTCGACCAGGTGCCGGGTGGGAAGTTGAACCGCAGGCCCAGGTAAGCGCCGTCGTTGATCTTGTCGTTGCAGATCAGCATCTGCGTGAGCTGCACCCAGAGCGCGCCCTGCATCGAGGAGGGCGTGCAGTTCGCGGAGTGATAGCCCCACGAGGACGCGCCCTCGTAGTCGAGCTCCATCAGTCCGTCGCGCGTGATGCGCAGCTCGACCGGCGCGTGCATCAGCGTGTCCTTGCGGGCGTAGCGGGGGAGCTGCTCCTCCTTTTGGAACATCAGCTCGGTGAACGCCGCCGACCGGTAGCGGCCCGGCACGGTCAGCTCGCGCAGGCGGCTGCGGAACGCGCGCCGCCCGTCCTCGATCACCTCGCGGATGAAGCCCTTGTAGGTGTCGATCCCCTCCTCGAGGATGACGCGCTCGACCGCCTCGCGGATCATGTGGCAGCCCGCCAGACGGGTCTTCTCGTCGAGCGTCCAGTACATCGGGGTGCGGGTCCCCTTCAGTCCGGCGAGCACGTGGTCGCGCCACAGCTCGTCCTCGGAGCCGATCTTCTTGGCCGGCAGGTCGATGCCGTCCTCGAAGCGTGAGATCGGGCCGAACGGGACCGACCCGGGCGTCTTCGCGCCGATGTCGATCTCGTGCGTGACGCCGGCGGCCCACCCGATCAGCTCGTCCTCCCAGAAGATCGGCACGATCGTCTGCACGTCGGCGTTGTGGACGTCGCCGATCATCGCGTCGTTGTTGGTGAAGATGTCGCCGGGCTCGATGCCCGGGTTCTCCTCGTAGCCCTGGCGGACCATGTACTTGATCGCGTCCGACATCGTGTGGACGTGAACGATGATCCCGGTCGAGAGCGCGACGGAGTCGCCCTCCGGCGTGTAGAGGGCGAAGCACAGCTCGCCGATCTCCTTCACGATCGGCGACGCGGAGATGTTGAGCGCGGTCTCGCGCGCGGTCACGAGCCCGCCGCGCAGGCGGGAGAAGATCTTCTCGAAGCGGATCGGCTCGCTTTGCCGCATCGGGAGCGACTCGAGGCCCCAGTACCGGCCGGTCTGCGCGAACAGGCGCTCGGACTCCGTCAGCATCTCGAGGGCGGTGCGCCCGTCCCAGCCGATCGCCCGCTCTTTACGCGGCTCCAGCTCCCGGGTGCGGTCGACTATCGCCACGACATCACGCTCCTTCGACTGTCTCGAGATGGAAGATGCGGTGCCCGTCGAGGCGCGCGCGGCGGCCGGGGGGCACAGCGAACGTGTCGGCGGGAGACTCGATGATCGCCGGGCCGGTCACGCTCTGGCCGGCCTTGATCTCGTCCTGCTCGTAGAGGGGGGTGTCGGTCCAGCCCTCGGTCCACCAAACGGGTCGGCTGCCCTTGGAGGGCGGTTCGCCGGTGGACTCCGGCTCGTCTGGGAGCGCCGGCTTCTCGACCACGCTCGAGCCGGTCACGATCACGTTCGTGATCAGGTAGCCGAGCTCCGGGGATCGCGCCGAACGTGCGTAGAGCTTGCCGTACGCGTCAGAAAAGGCATCGATCAAGTCGTCGACTTGATCGGCTTCTCCGAGGGACTGGTGGGGTGAATAGATCTCGAGGTCGTTCAGCTGACCGTAGTACTGCATCCGCACGTAGTGGCGGAACTCGATCTCGTCCTCGGCCACCCCCGACTTCGCGAACTCCTCCGTCACGCGCTCGCGCAACATCTGCCAGCCGCCGTCCACGTACATGCCGACGCCCTGTCTCGTGTCCTCGTCCGCGCCGGGCTCGATCGGCATGTCGATCGTCATGTCCGAGCGGTAGGCGAAGTCACCGCAGGCACAGCCGAACGCAGAAAACCCGGCCGCCCAGGCGGGCACGAGCACGTCGCGGTACGGCACGCCGGCCGTGTAGCCGGCGACGTGCAGCGGGCCACCGCCGCCGTAGCAGAGCAGCGTGTAGTCGACGGGCGAATAGCCCTTGCCGAGGACCTGGGCGACCGCCTCGTACTTCAGCGTCTCGTCGAACAGCTCGATGATCCCCGCAGCGGCCTGCTCGAGGTCGAGCCCCATCGGCTCCGCGATCTGCTCCTGCACCGCGGCGCGGGCGTGGTCCGTGTCGAGCTTCACCTCGCCACCCAGGAAGTAATCGGGGTTCACGCGCCCCAGCACCAGGTTCAGGTCCGTCACCGACGGCGTCTCCAGACCGCCATCGACCCACGAGACGCCGATCTTCGCTCCCGCGGATTCAGGCCCCAGCTCGGGCCTGCCGGAGTTCGGGTCGATGCGCACGAACGACCCCGTGCCGGCCCCGATCGAGTCGATCTGGACCAGCGGCAGGTTGAGCAGGAACCGGCCCACGTCGGGGACCTGGCGGATGCTGAACTCCCCGTCCGTGATCAGCGCGATGTCGAAGCTCGTGCCGCCGATGTCGGTGCAGACGATGTTCTGAGCGGCCAGCGTCGCCGCGCCGTTGCTGCTCGCGGCATCGTCCGCTGGGATCTTGTCGGCCAGGTAGCGGGCGCCGATCACGCCGCCGATCGGGCCCGAGATCAACGTGCGCGCCAGCTCCTTGGCGTCGATCGAGATCGTGCCGCCGTGCGCCGCCATGATCCGCAGGTCGAACTTCGCGCCCGCGCGCCGCGTCGCGTCGCGCACGCGCGCGAGCTGCTCCCGTGAAGGCTCGGCCGCGTAGGCCTCGATCAGCGTCGAGTTCAGGCGCGGGAAGTCGCGCCGCATCGGGTAGAGCTCCGACGAGCAGAACACGGGAATGCCCGGAGCCCCCTCGGCGCAGATCTCCTTCACCCGCTGCTCGTGCGAGCCGTTGCGGTAGCTGTAGAGCAGGTTGACGACGATGCCGTCGACGCCCGCCTCCGCGAGCTGCTCGGCGGCCGTCCTTGCCTCGTCCTCGTACAGCGGGATCGCCTCGTCCCCGAACAGGTCGACCCGGCCCCGCACGCCCTTCACCCGCTCTCGCGGCACGAGCGGCTCGTTGTGGTGGTGCGTGGCGACGTGCAGGCGATCCGAGTACGGGTAGCCGAGATAGGTCTGGATGCCGCGCTCGAGCCGCAGGGCGTCCTCCATGCCGGCCGTCACGATCAGGCCCACCCGCCGGCCCTTGCGCTCCAGCAGGCGGTTCAGCATCGCGGTCCCGGAGTAGATTCCGGAGGCCATCAGGGGCAGCGCCGAGTCGGCCTCCATGTCCCAGTAGCGCAACGCATCGCGGGTCGAGGCCATGAAGCCCACCGCCTCGTCGGCGGGCGTGGTCTGGGCCTTCCCGACCACGAAGTCGCCCTCGCGGTCGACGATGAACGTGTCCGTCATCGTGCCGCCCGCGTCGATCGCCAGCACGCGCGGGTCGCGCCCGTTCACTCCCTCTGGCACCTCAGACCCCCCATCGCTGCGTACCTTACGCCCTCGTCCCGGGTAGGAGAACTGTCCGGCCGTTCAGTGCCCCGGCCCCCGAACCGATACTGACTGCCAGCCGTGTCCCTACTCTCCGATAGATGAAGCCGCGAATCCTCATCCCCGTGCTGCTGGCGCTGCTCGCGCTCGCGGCGCCAGCCGGTGCGGACGCGTCGAGGACGGGACGGGCGCTGGTGCTGCTCGACCGGCCGTCGCCGGGGGCGACGACCTCCGCGC
>JBOGZM010000392.1:0-3778 GCA_050697255.1 Solirubrobacterales bacterium | reverse complement strand
GGCTACCCCTGGGTGCTGGAGTCGGCGCTGCTGGCGTGGAAGTACCCGCACGTCTACCTGGAGCTGGCCGCCCACCGGCCGCGCTACCTCGCCACGCCGGGAACCGGATGGGAGCCGCTGCTCCGCTACGGCACCACGACGATCCGGGACAAGGTCCTGTTCGGGACGGGCTGGTTCCTGCTTGGCCGCCCGCCGGCGCAGATCGTGGAGGAGTTCCGTGCGCTGCCGGTGCCAGAGGAAGTGCTCGAGATGTGGCTGTGGCGCAACGCGGAGGCGCTGCTGGGCCTGGGAGTGCCTGCCTAGAAGAGGGTTGCCTGCGCGCTCTCGGCAGGCAGTTCCTTCTTCTGGGGGTCCACGACCAGCCCGCGGGGCGGGCGCCGGCCTGCCGGGCGGCCACGGGGGCGGCGCTTGCTGCGCGGAGGGCGGACGCTGTCGACCACCTCGGCGATCCGCTTCTTCTCCGCGGAAGGTACGTACGAGCGGTTCCCGTATAGCTCCTCGTACCGAGGCATCAGGTCCGGGCGGTGCGCTTGCATCCACTCGAAGAAGACCTCCTTCACGCCGGGCCGCAGATGGAGCGCCATCGCCGGTGCGCTGATCGCGCCCGCATCCTCGGCGATCCGAAGGATCTTCCCGACCTCCTCCGGCGAGTCGTTGATGCCGGGCATCAGGGGCGCGATCAGGATGCCGCTCGGCACGCCCGCCTCGTTCATCTTGCGCACGCCCTCGAGGCGCGCGCGCGGTGAGGGAGTGTGTGGCTCGGTGGTGCGCCATGCATGCTCGTCGAGGGTCGGTACGGAGAAGAACACCGTCACACCGGGCCCGGCGGCGAGGTCCTGAAGGACGTCGATGTCGCGCACCGCGAGCGGCGACTTGGTGACGAGGGAGCACGGCGTGTCGAAGTCGAGGAGCGCCCGCCAGATCTCTGGCATCAGCTTGTAGCGGCTCTCGACCCACTGGTAGGGGTCGGTGTTCGTCCCGAGCGCGACCTGCTCGCGCTTCCACGAAGGTTTGGCGAGCTCCGTGCGCAGCACCTCCGGCAAGTTCACCTTCACGACGATCTCACGCTCGAAGTCCCGGCCGGCGTCGAGGTCGAGGTAGTTGTGGGTGGGACGGGCGAAGCAGTTGTGGCTGACCACGCCGTTGGCGATGAAGTCGCCGGTCGTCGTGGTGATGTCGTAGAGCCGTTCCTTCTGGCCGGTGGGTTCGGCCGACCGCACCCGCAGGCGCTCGTCGCTCCGCAGCGCGTTGCCGGCGATCGACAAACGTGGCGTCGACTTGACTCCCCCCATCAGGCCTGTTCTCGGAGCGAGGACCGGGCGATCGTGCCCCGGTCCGGATACGAACCTCCAACCGTCAGGAGTCAGGAAACGATGGTCACCACTGGTGAGTAGCTCGGTGTCATCCTCCAGGATGGTGCGAACCCCCGACTTGCTTGTCTCCCAGTGTGCGAGTACCTGTGAGGCGACAAAGCGTCGGCGTCGGCCTTCGCCCACCGTCCCGTACACCTCGTCTCCCACTCGTACCTCGGCCAAAGGTTTGGTGTGGCCGTCGTACATCAGAATCGGTGTCTCCCCATGGCTACAGTAGGCGCAAGCATGGGAACAGCCCCGGTACGGATTGATCGTCCAGCGGAAGGGCATCCGGGATTGCTTCGGGACCGCGTTCAGGGCCGACTTCGCGCGCACCTCGTGGAAGCGGATGTCGAGCGCCTCGGGAGCATCGAACGTGCGGACCACGGCGTCGTCGCCGAGCCGGGGGAGCCTCCGCTCCCGCTCCCGGTCCACCTGCTGGCTCTCCCACCGCACGAACACATGTTCGCACACGGCCCGGCCGGACCGGGTCAGTCCTGGGCCGCGCCCTTGCCGCCCAGCCCCAGCTCCTCGGCGCGCTCGCCGAGCGCGTCGATCACGAACTGCAGGTGGGCGTCGAAGTCCATGCCGGACTCGGTCTCCAGCTCGGCGGCGCCGGTGTAGACGTCGTCACGGTTCACCCCCGCGGCGAAGCTCGGCTGCTTCAGCTTCTTCTTGACCGACTTCGGCTTCATCCCGTTGATGCCCTCGGGCCGCACGTAGGCGCACGCCGCGATGAACCCGGACAGCTCGTCGCACGCGAACAGCGTCCTGTCGAGCATGCTCTCGCGCGCCACGCCGAGGAACTCCGCATGCGACTCGACCGCGTGCACGACCTCCTCCGGGTAGTCCCGCCGGCGCAGCTCCTCGATCGCCATGCGCGGGTGACCGGTCTGGAGGTCCGGGTAGCGCTCGTAGTCGAGGTCGTGCACCAGCCCTGCGATTCCCCACGTCTCCTCATCGGCGCCGAACCTGCGCGCGTAGGCCCGGACCGCTGTCTCGACCGCGAGCATGTGCTTGCGCAGCGAGTCGGACTCGGTCCACTCGCAGACGAGACTCCATGCCTCATCGCGGGTCGGCATGCAAAGCAGTCTAGAAATGTTGCGCTCCGGGTAGGACCCAGACGTGCACGCCTTGGTGCACTCGATCGGACAGGGGTTAGCAGGAAGTTAGGCCTTTGCGTCGCCTTTAGCTCGCCGGCAATCGTTGGGATCGTCGCGGCGATCCTGGTCCTGCCGGCCGGCCGGACCCCGGCCAGAGATTACGGTCTCGGTCGAAGATGGTGAGTTGACGCCCGCGCGCCGGTCGTCGCGGTCGACCCTGCGGCGACCGGCCCCGCGTGGCGGGCCACGCAGTTCCTAGAATCGTCGCCGTGCATGAGCCGGCGGCAGTCGAGGGCGTATCGGAGCTGGTGCTGGAGGTCTCCGACCTCGAGCGCGCGGAGGAGTTCTACACCGGGACGCTCGGCCTTCCCGTGGTGGAGCGCTGGCCGCACCGCGATGCCTTCTGGGTGCTCGCGGGCCGCACACGCATCGGCCTGTGGAAGCCACAGGTCGGCCTCGAGGGAAGCCAGGGCGGAGCGCACGTGCACTTCGCCATGCAGCTCCCCGAGCAGGACTTCGACGCGCGAGTGGAGGCGATGCGGGCCCACGGCCACGAGGTCCCGGTGCACGAGTTCGGACCGCTGGTGGACGGGGCGCCGCGCACGCGCGCGGCATACGTCAACGACCCGGACGGCCACCTGGTCGAGTTCTGGACGGCCGACATGCGCGACTACGGCGCCTGAGAGTGCGGTTCACCTGACGGCGGGCCGCAGGTCCGCCCAGGGCTGCTCGGACTCCATCTGGGCCGCGAGCGACAGCAGCGTGGCTTCGTCATTGGGCTGTCCGATCAGCTGGACCGACAGCGGCATGCCGGCGTCGTCGAGGCCGGCGGGCACCGCGGCGGCGGGCTGGCCGGTGAGGTTCCACATCCCGGTGAACGGGCAGTGCCAGGCCGCCCCGTTCAGCGTTCGGATCGCCCCCCGGCCCTCCCACCTGCCGACTGAGGGCGCCGGGCGCGCCGTGACCGGCGTGATCAGGACGTCGAACTCCCGGAACAGCGAGTTCACCCGCGCCGCCACCTGCGGCTCCGCTGCCCGGCTGCGGGCGACGCTGCCGGCCGGCACCAGCGCGCCGAGTCTGGCCATGCCCCGCGTGCGCCGCTCGAGACGCTCCTGATTGGGCATCGCGCGCACGTCGTCCCTGATGCCTCGCAGATACCGCCGCAACGTGTGGTTGAAGGCCAAGCCGTAGTCGGGGTCGCGCTCACGGACGTCGTGACCGAGGGAGCGCAGCAGCTCAGCGGTGGCCGCGACGGCCCTGCGTGACTCCGATGACACGCGCGCGGTGACGAGCGGCGGGACCTTCAGCGACATCGCGACGCGC
>JBOGZM010000391.1:0-4448 GCA_050697255.1 Solirubrobacterales bacterium | reverse complement strand
TTTGCGCGGGCACGGGACGCGCCCGCGCGGGCGGTGTCATGCAATGCGGACGCGATGGAGCGCCAAAGGCTGACAGTGGCCCCAGCGCCTCCACCATCCGGTCGATTCGGGACCAGCTCGCGGTCCTCCTGATACAGGTCCATCAGGTTCGGATACCCGCTTGCCGATGCTATATTTTGTAAAGCCAATCGGATTTAGGGTATTTTCCCCACTCGGCAGTGAGGAACCACAGGTGAGCACAGAGACACAGGCACGTTCCGGCCCGCAGCTGATCAAGGACGCCCGCGCCAGGATCGAGGAGCTCGATCCGTCGCAGGTGAACGAGACGCTCGAGCTGGCGCGCAGCAACGGCAACGCCGGCCAGGCGCCCGTGATCCTTGACGTGCGCGAGCAGCATGAGTTCGAGCAGGGCTACATCCCCGGCGCGATCCACGTGCCCCGCGGGCATCTGGAGACCCGCATCGAGGCCGCGATCCCGGACCGCAGCAGGCGCGTGATCGCGTACTGCTCGACTCAGAACCGCTCCGCGCTCGCGGCGCTCACCATGAAGGAGTTGCTCGGCTACGAGGACGTCGCCGTGATGACGGGCGGCTTCACGCTCTGGAAGGACCGCGGCTACGCGTTCGAGCGGCCGCTTTCCCTGACTCCCGAGCAGCGCGAGCGCTACTCGCGCCACCTGCTGATCCCCGAGGTGGGGCTCAAGGGCCAGCAGAAGCTGCTCGAGTCGAAGGTGCTGCTGATCGGCGCGGGCGGGCTCGGCTCGCCGGCGGCCCTCTACCTGGCCGCGGCCGGCGTCGGCACGCTCGGCATCGTCGACAACGACGAGGTCGACCTCAGCAACCTTCAGCGCCAGGTGATCCACAACAGCGAGCGCATCGGCGAGCTGAAGGTGGAGTCCGCGAAGCGCACGATCGAGGCGCTGAACCCGGATGTGAACGTCGTCCCGCACCCGATCCGCCTCGACGCGGACAACGTGCTCGACCTGATCCGCGACTACGACGTGATCGTCGACGGCGCCGACAACTTCCCCACGCGCTACCTGCTGAACGACGCCGCGGTGCGCGAGCGCAAGCCGGTCGTGCATGCGTCGATCCTCGGCTTCGACGGGCAGCTGACCACGTTCGTCCCTTACGAGGGTCCGTGCTACCGCTGCCTGTATCCACAGCCGCCGCCCGCCGAGCTGGCGCCGTCGTGCGGCGCGAACGGCGTGCTGGGCGTGCTGCCCGGGATCATGGGCCTGCTCCAGGCCAACGAGGTGATCAAGCTGGTCATCGAGCAGGGCGAGCCGCTCGTCGGCCGTCTCCTCCTGTTCGAGGCGCTCACGACCCAGTTCACGCAGCTCAGGGTCCGCCGCGACGCGGAGGGCTGCCCGACCTGCGGCGACGGGGTCGACCTCGAGCACACCGAGTTCGAGGACTACGAGGCTCTCTGCGCGGCCGCGGGGTAGGTTTCCCCACATGGCCACTGTGAAGATTCCTCCCGTGCTTCGTCCTGCCGTGAGCGGGAGGAGCGAGGTGGAGGTCGAGGGCGGGACCGTCGGGGAGGTGCTGAACGGCCTCGCGGGCCGGCACCCCGAGACGCGCGGCCAGCTGTTCGCCGACGACGGCGAGCTGAACCGCTTCGTGAACGTCTACGTGAACGACGAGGACGTGCGCGTGCAGCAGGGGCTCCAGACAGGCGTGGGCGCCGCCGACACCGTCGTGATCCTGCCCGCGATGGCGGGCGGGGACTTTCTCTAGACGCGCTCCACGGCGCATCGCAGTCTTGCAAGCCGCACCGCCTGTCGCGTGGCTGGAGCATCGCGGGCGTCGAGGGGCGTGCGGCTATCCTTCGGCCATGCTCGCAGCCCGGCCACTCAGGGAGCCGCGCAAGTGCTGTCCCGACGTGATCGGGTCGATCGGCAACACGCCGGTCGTCGAGCTGAAGCGGCTCAGCCCGAGGGAGGGCGTGCGGCTGTTCGCCAAGCTCGAGTTCTACAACCCGACCGGCTCGGTGAAGGACCGTGTCGCGAAGTCGATGATCGAGCGCGCCGAGGAGGAGGGCGCGATCCAGCCGGGTCAGCGGATCCTGGAGCCGACATCCGGCAACACGGGCATCTCGCTGGGGATGATCTGCCGCCTGAAGGGCTATCCGCTCACGGTCGTGATGCCCGAGAACGTCACCGAGGAGCGCACCGCGCTGCTGCGCATGCACGGCGCCGAGATCGTCTACTCGGAGGGCTCCAAGGGCTCGAACGGCGCCGTCGAGATGGCGCTCGACATGGCCCAGAAGGACCCGAGCTTCTACATGCCCTACCAGTACGGCAACCAGGCGAACCCGGACGCGCACTACTACGGCACGGCCGAGGAGATCATCGAGGAGGTCGGTGAGGTCGCGGCCTTCGTCGCGGGGCTCGGCACGGGGGGGACGCTGATGGGCAACGGCCGGCGCCTGAAGGAGCACGATCCGAACACGAAGATCGTCGCCGCCGAGCCGCTCCAGGGTGAGGACGTGCAGGGCCTCCGCTCGCTCGACGACGGCTTCATTCCGCCGATCATCGACATTTCGCTGCTGGACCGGAAGATCCTGGTCTCGAACCGGGACGGGATCATCTGGACCCGGAAGCTGTTCCAGGAGGAAGGCATCTTCGCGGGCGTGTCCTCCGGTGCGATCGCCTCGGTCGCGGTTCGGATCGCGAACGAGTTCGACGAGGGCAATGTCGTCTTCATCGTGGCCGACGACGGGAACAAGTACATGTCCGCCGGCCTGTGGACGAAGTCGATCGACGAGCTCGAGGCGGTCGACTCCACCGTCTGGTGGTAGCGCCGCCGTCCGCATGCGGATAGCAAGCGCCCTCGTCGACGAGATCGTTCAGCACGCGCGGGAGGATCTGCCGAACGAGTGCTGCGGCATCGTCGCGACCAGGGGCGGCAGCGCCGTGCGGGTCTACCGCGCGAAGAACGCAGTGCCGAGCCCGCTCCGCTTCGAGATCGATCCGCGCGACCTGATCCGGATCCACACGGACATCGAGCAATCCGGACACGAGATGGGGTCGATGTACCACTCGCACGTGAAGAGCCCGGCCTACCCGTCTCAGACCGACGTGAACTTCGCCCAGAACTGGCCCGGCGTGGTCTGGTTGATCGTTTCGCTCGCGGAGCCTGACGCGCCTGACCTGCGGGGCTTCCGCATCTCGGGGGCGGACATCGAAGAGGTCCCGCTCACGATCGACTAAGCCATCGAGGGGCGTAGGCTTGGCGAGACATGGCCGAGCCGCGATCAGATTCGCTCGCCTGCCCGCGGTGCGCGATCCGCTATCCGCTCGACGAGCGGTTCTGCAAGGAGTGCGGCATGCCTCTCACCTACGCCGGCAGGGTCGATGCCGAACAGCCCACCAGCGAACGGCACGAGCGGGCGCGCAAGATCAAGCCGCTGTACTCGCGTGGCGAGTTGCGGCGGGTGGCGACCGGCCGCCAGCAGCCGGAGGCCGAGTTCATCCAGATGCTGCTGCTCGAGGAGGGTGTCCCGAGCACGCTGCGCCGCACCGCCGGGTTCGACGTCCCGGACATGCTGGCCGCCGGCCCGCGTGACGTGCTGGTCCCGGAGTCGGGCCTCGAGGTGGCGCGCGAGGTCCTGCTGGAGGCGGACATGGTGCCCGCCGGGACGGCGCCTGCCGAAGTGCCGACGGGGGACCGGCGCTCGGCCGCCGTGCTGCTGCTCGGCATCCTGCTCGGCTCCGCGGTGCTCGGGATCCTGACGACGATCGTGGTGATCGTGCAGAACAACTAATGGACCCCACGCCCGACCCGAGGCTCAGGCCCGAGTACGCGCAGGGCGGGCTCGTCGCCGTGACGACCGTGGGAAACCCGGCCGAGGCTGAGATGCTCCGGGAGATGCTGCTGGCGGAAGGCATCCCGAGCATGGTGCGCCTGGCGCGCTCGTTGGACCCGCGATTTCTCCCGGGCGGCGGCCCGCACGAGGTGCTGGTGCGTGAGTCGGGCTACGAGGCCGCGTACCAGCTCGTGCACGGCGAGCTCCCGGAGCCGCAGTCACCCACCTCCCGGTTCGGGCCAGAGCCGGGCAACCTGCTCGCGGTGGTGCTGATCGCGCTTGGGCTCATCGCCGCGGTGATCTGGCTGAGCGGGAACGTCTAGGCCAGCCGCTCGACCGGCGCCACACCGGGCTCGGGAGTCGAGAGGCGCTCGAGGTGCTGGCGCCAGGCATGGGCGGTGTCCGCGAGTGAGCGGCTGAATGACTCTTCGAGGGCGTCGCGCGTCGAGCCGTAGGGATGTGTTGCGAGGCGCACGCAGGCGCGCTCGCCGCGCTCGCGGGCGAGCAGGTCGAACAGGCTTCCTGCCAGCAGCGGCGCGTCCCTGACTCCGGGCGGAAAGGGCACGCGCCCCTGGCGCAGTCGCATGGCGATTGCCGCTCGCAGAAGCGGGACCTGCCCGGAGAAGTGCTGCGACGCG
>JBOGZM010000390.1:0-2360 GCA_050697255.1 Solirubrobacterales bacterium | reverse complement strand
GGTCCTTATCGTCCGGCAGCCGCGCCACCTTGAGGCTCACTCCCCGGCCTGCGGCGGCCACCTGCGCCCGCACCATGGCCTCCTGGCCCGAGGCATCGGCGTCGAAGGCGAGCACCACCTCCCGCGCCAGGCGGGCCAGCTCCCCCACCTGCTCGTCGGTCAGCGCCGTGCCCATCGAGGCCACGGAGTTCCGGAAACCGCCCTGGTGCAGGGCCAGCACGTCGGTGTAGCCCTCGACCACGAACACGCGGCCCTCGCGCGTGGCGTGCTGGCGGGCGCGGTCGATGCCGAACAGCGAGCGCCCCTTGCGGTAGACCGGTCCCTCGGGGGAGTTCACGTACTTGGGGTGCTGGTTGGCGCGCATCGCGCGCGCCCCGAAGCCCAGCACCCGCCCGCGCGCGTCCCGCAGCGGAAACATGATCCGGGAGCGGAAGCGGTCGTAGAGGCCGCGCCGGCCACGTTGCCCGAGCCCCGCCGCCTGGATCTCGGCCTCCGAGAAGCCCGCCCGCAGCGCGCTCGTCAGCACGCGGTCCCAGGCGCTGGGGGCGAAGCCGACGCCGAACTCCTCCAGGACCTCGCGGCCCAGCCCCCGGCCCTCGAGATAGTCCCGTGCCCGCCCGGCCTCCCGCGAGTCCCACAGGTAGCGACCGTAGAACGTGGCCGTCTTGGACAGCAGCTCGACCAGCCGCTCGCGCTCGCGGCGGCGTTCGTCGTCACGCCCGCCGGTGTCGTATTCGAGCTCGACCCCGTAGCGGTCCGCCAGTTGCTCCACGGCGTCGCGAAAGTCGAGCCCCTCCTTCTCCTCCAGGAACGTGAAGATGTTCCCACCCGCCTGGCAGCCGAAGCAGTAGTAGAGCTTCTCGACCGGGTCGACCGAGAACGACGGAGTGCGCTCGTCGTGAAACGGGCACAGCCCGAGCCAGCGTGCACCCTGCCGGCGCAGCTCGGTGTGGCCGGAGACGACCTCCACCATGTCGGCGGCCGACCGCACCCGCTCGATCGTCTCCGAAGTGACGCGGCTCACGTGTCCAGGGCGCGCGGCACCGTGAGGCGCTCGAACTCGCGGATGCAGAAGCGGTCGGTCATGCCGGCGAGGTAGTCGACGACCCGGGTGACCGGGTCCTCGCGCGCATCGGGCGCGAAGGCGGCGACGGTGTCGGGCGCGGCGAGGTAGTGCTCCAGCAGGGCTTCGATGACCTGGGTGACGCGCTCCTGCTCGCGGCGCGCCGCTTCGCCGAGGTAGACGTGCTCGAACATGAACTTGCGCAGGCGGGCCATGGCGCCGCCCACCTCCTCCCCCTGCACGATGTCGCCGGCGCGCTCGGAGGTCTCGACCAGATCGTGCACGAGGCGGTCGATGCGCTCGCTGCCCGACTCGCCCAGGACGGCGATCTCCTCATGCGGGAGGTCGGCCTCGGCCAGCACGCCGGCGCGCAGCGCGTCGTCGATGTCGTGGTTCACGTAGGCGATCCGGTCGACGAGCCGCACGATCCGCCCCTCGAGCGTGGCCGGCAGCTCGGGCCCGGTGTGGCGCAGGATGCCGTCGCGGACCGGCTCGGTGAGGTTCAGTCCCCGGCCGTCACGCTCGATCACCTCGACCACCCGCAGTGAGTGCTCGTTGTGGCGGAACCGGCGCCCGAAGCGGGCCTGGAGGGCGCGGTCCAGCGCCTCCTCCCCCGCGTGCCCGAACGGCGGATGCCCGAGGTCGTGACCGAGGCCGACGGCCTCCGTCAGGTCCTCGTTCAGGCGCAGGGCGCGCGCGACCGTGCGGGAGATGCCGCTGGCCTCGATCGTGTGCGTGAGGCGGGTGCGGTAGTGGTCGCCCTCCGGGGCGATGAAGACCTGGGTCTTGTGCTTGAGCCTACGAAAGCTCTTCGAGTGGACGATCCGGTCGCGGTCGCGCTGGAACGGCGTCCGCAGGCGGCACGGCGGCTCTTCACGGGCCCGGTTCGGAGGGTACGAGAGCGTCGCCAGGGCGGACAGCCGCTCGGCCTCGTCGGCGCGCACCCGGCGCTCGAACGACGCCGCGACGTCGCCCTCGGCCAGGACGGGGTCGATGTCTGCGGCATGGGCCTCCACGTCAGCGATTGTCCCAGGCGAAGCGGCGATCTGTGCATGTACCGGGCGTGCGCCTGGAGCGCCGCGGTCGCCAGCCCAGACCCGGACGGCGCTCGGGCAGGAATCGCGTGAGGATTCAGGGTGTAGCCGTAGTGGTTCGGGTGCCGCCTGATCGGTTCCGAGGCAGCCGGTGGGGTCTCGTCCTGACGCGTTGCGATAGGCGCTCGAGCTCTCTCGCGCCCTCCTTGAGCTGGCCTCGCCCGCGCCAGCGGCCGGAGAAGGTCCCTCAGACACCTCTGGAG
>JBOGZM010000389.1:0-4646 GCA_050697255.1 Solirubrobacterales bacterium | reverse complement strand
AGCCGGACCCTGTGGCCCGCATCTCGGAGTGCCGCTCGAGCGCGGGTGACGGCGGAGTGGCCGACGTGCTGCTGCAGCCGGGCGCCGAGCCCGCCGACGGATGGCAGCGCGACTTCTACGCCACGTCCGCCTGCGGGATCTGCGGGAAGCAGAGCATCGAGGCGGTGCGGGCGGCCGCCGGGGCCGTGCCGGACGGGCCGCGGGTCTCGAGCGCCACGCTGTCCGCGCTGCCCGGCGCGCTGCGCGCGCGTCAGCGCGTCTTCGACCGCACCGGCGGCCTGCACGCCGCGGCGCTCTTCACGGCCACGGGCGACCTGCTCGGCGTGCGGGAGGACGTCGGCCGTCACAACGCCGTCGACAAGCTCGTCGGTCGGGCTGCGATGGACGGCCTGCTGCCGCTCCACGACCACGTCCTGATGGTGTCGGGCCGGGTCTCGTTCGAGATCGTGCAGAAGGCGCTCCTGGCCGGCTTCCCGGTGGTCGCGGCCGTGTCGGCGCCGTCGAGCCTCGCCGTGCGCCTGGCGCGCGAGTCGAACATGACGCTGGTCGGGTTCCTGCGGGCGGACTCGTTCAACGTCTACGCGGGCGCGGAGCGGGTCGCGGGCGCATAGCGGCCCCGTGGGCCGGTCCGCAGCTTCGCCGACAGCCGGATGCTGTTGCGGACTACGTAGCCCGACCCAACCCGGGCTCGGCCCTGGCGGTCAGCCCGGTCTCGGCGAGCCCCGCCTCCGCCACGCCCGCCTCGAGCTCGCGCAGCCCGAACGCCTCGACCGGCGCCAGCGCGCCTGACGACTGAAGCCCGCCCGCCGCGATCTTCGCGGCCGCCCACCCCAGCAGGCGGGCCGTGAACGTGTAGCCGTCCACCCCCACGAGGTGCACTTCGGCCAGCTCGCGGCCGCCCTCGTCATAGGCGATCGCGACCACGTGGGAGCCGCCCTTTGCGAGAGTCTGCTCGTCCGGGCCGCCGGTCGACCCCTTCACGATCCGGGAAGTGGTGGCGTCCATCAGGCGGCGCGCGCCGGGCACGGCGGCGACCGCCGCACCCATGGCCGAGAAGGCCTGCATCGGGCGCGCGAGCCGCCCGAACCACCCGAGGTAGGCGTTGACCTCGCGCAGCTGAGGCGCGAACCGCGGCAGGCCGAAGTGCTCGGACGTGCCCACCGAGACCGCCGGGAGCTCCTCGCCGTCCACGGAGAAGGTGCGCAGCCGGCGCAGAGAACGCTCCGTCACGATGCGGCCGTCGCGCCACGCAAACGCCGACGCGGACAGGTTGGCCGCGGTCGAGGCGCGCGTGCCGCCGCTCATGCCCCCCACGGAGGCCTCGCCGGTGATGAAGTAGCCCGTGTCGACGCGCACCGCCTCGTCACCCGCCCGCTCGAGGGCCAGGGCGCCCGCCAGGTTCCCGGGCACCCAGTCGTATCCCATCGCGGTCAGCAGCGCCACGCCGCTGCGCGCGGCTCCGGACCCGTAGTGCTCGAAGACCTCTCGTATGAACGGCGGCTCGCCCGTCGAGTCGACGTAGTGCGCTCCCCCGTCGATCGCCGCCTCGACCGCCGGCCGCCCGAAGCGCACGAACGGGCCCACCGTGGCGACGAGCACGTCCCCGCGGTCCACCAGCTCGTTCACGCTGGGCGGATCGGCCACGTCCGCGACGGCCGTCTCGAGCCCGCCCAGATCGGAGGCCAGGCTCGCGAGCCGCTCCGCGTTGCGTCCCGCGAGCACAGGTCGCTCGCCGCGCGCCACGAGGGCCGCGGCCGTCTTGCGCCCCGTGTAACCGGTGGCACCGAACACGACGATCCGCGGAGGCATGGCGACCACCCTATGTCAATGTGAAATCAGGCGTCCGCGCGCGCGTCACGCACGGCGTCGTCCGGATCGCTGTAGACCTGGAGGGCGACCGCCTTGCCGTCGCGCACCTTCCACTGATGCGCGATCCGCTCCTCGACCGTGACGCCGCTGCCGCGACCGGTGCCGCGCATTCTGACCACCACGATCACGTAGTCGCCCGCGGGGATGAACTCCTCCGGATGCAGCTCGAACCCCTCGAAGCTCTCGTCGCTCGACTCCAGCGCCTGGCGGACTCCGTCGTGCCCGTGATACGTACGCGGGTCCGGCGACTCGGGACGGTCCCGGAGCACCACTTCGGGATCGACTATGTCGAGCATGCCCTCGAGGTTGCCCTGGGCGGCCGCGGCGTAGGCCTGCTTCATCGAGTCGATGTTCTGGCGGACGAGCGCCTCGCCGCTCAGGCTCTCAGCCAACGCGGACCTCCCGCTGCTCGAGAACCCAGTCCCCACCCGGAGCCGCCACGGCGAGATGCGTGTCGGCGCGCGTCGTGACCGCCACGCTCCAATCCGCACCGACCGTGCCGGTGCCCGCCGGCGACCGCAGAGCGGCGGCGACACAGAAGTCGTCGAATCGCATCGCGAGGCCACGGCCGAGCCCCTTGGCGTACGCCTCCTTGGCCACCCAGCAGCGGTGGAACAGGGTGCGGCGCGCGTCTCCGTGGACAGCCTCGAGCGCGCTCCGCTCGTCGGGCGTGAACATCCGCTCCGCGATGCGCTCCTGCAGCCGCCGCGGAGTCTCGATCTCCACGTCGACGCCGACCGGGTCCCGCGATACCGCCACCGCCGCCACGTCTCCGGAGTGCGAGCTGCTGAAGCAGACAGGGACATCGACGTATTCGCCCAGGATCGCGTGCAGAGCCGCGCGCCGGACCACGAACCGCTTGCGTCGCACCGGGTCGCGTATGCATGCCGCGCGGGCGCGCTCGTCCTCCCGCAGCGCGCTCCAGTCGTCGGCGCCGAACTCGCCCCCGACGCCGAACTCGTACAGGTGCACCCATCGCTCTCGACAACCGGTCACGCGGTGACGGTAACACCCTCCACATTCAGTCGAGCACCCCGCCGCACGCCGATGCCCGCCAGCGTCCCCGCCGCCGCCTCCAGCGCCGCAGCTCCCCGGCGCGGCAGGCCGCGCGGGGCCACCACCCGAAACGGCGCCACGGCCTCTCTCACCGCCACGACGTAGCACACGCCTCGCACCGGCGGCCAGGAGAGGAACGCGACGTCGATCGGGAACCGCATCCCCACCGTGTGCACCGACCGGCAGCGCGGCACCAGCAGTCCCCGCCCCGGCGGCAATCCGGCGACCCGGGCCAGGCCTGTGAGCCGGGCCGCGAAGGCCTCGGCCACCCACGCATCCAGCCATGGGCCGGCAGGTGCCCGCAGCCGCGCCGCGCGCGTGGATTCGAAGCGCCGCATTTCAAGTCAAGTGCGCGGGCGCCCGAAATATGCTTCTAGAGGCTGGCTCTGCAAACCGCCTGTCAGGCGCTCGCGCCGGAGCAGGACTCGCACGTAACATAGGGACGCAGCCGGCCGGGGAGCCGGTCGACACGGAAGATGGCCAGGGACAACACCAAGAAGCGCGGCAACTACGACTCGGGGGAGGACTACGTCCTCGAGTACGGCGAGCTGCGGTTCACCTTCAACGAGGAGGACTTCCGCCAGCGGGTCGAGCAGGCGGCCGTGAAGCTGAGCTTCGTGGAGCCGGGGCTCGCTCAGGAGGAGCTGGACGATCTCATCAACCTGGCGGTGAACGGGGAGATCCGCGAACCGATCTCACGCCTCGGCGAGCACGTGAACGAGCGCTGGTACGACCTGGTCGGCCCCGCCGACCGCTCGCTCGTGCACTGGCTGCGCCGGCTGGTCTTCCGGGGCGCCTGGCTGGACCAGCGGGTCAAGGAGGGCGAGCTCGACGTTCACTTCCACGAGGACACGCACAGCTTCGGCTACGTTCAGCCCGACCGGGACTCCGAGCTGATCGAGCTGTCGCCCGAGCCCTCCTGGCAGCCGGTCGCCTACAAGGGCTGACCGGGCTGCTCCAGCAGCTCGTCATTCGACGCGGTCTCGCGCACGCGGGCGGCGGCGAACTCCCATCCCTCGGCGGGGTCGAGCGAGCGCATCACCCCGCGCAGGGCATCCAGCGGCCGGCGGTGATGCTCGGGTACGAACGCCCCTTCGCCGAGGGCACGGGACCGGCGCGCGTCGATCGCAGGGTGCATCCCCCGCGCGGCCAGCTCGGGGTCGAGCCGCACGACGACGCTCGCGGTGTCGAGCAGCGCCTCGTGTACGAGGCCCTCGAGCGGGGACTCCGAGTCCACCCGGCCGGCAGCGAGCAGCGTGAGTGACCCCGCGCCGGTGTCCCGGGCCGACGCGAACCAGCGCTTGGCCCCCTCCACCGCGAGCAGCTCCGGCGTGGGTGCGTCATCTCCGGGTCGGGTGCGGGCGAGCCCGTAGGCGCGGGCGAGGCGGCTGATCGAGTCGAGCACCACGACCACGTCGGCGCCGCCCTCGGCCAGGCGCTTGCCGCGCGCGAGCGCAAGCTCCGCCAGCGCGACCTGCTCCCGAGGCGGGCGATCGCTGGGCGCCGGGTGCACCTCGACTCCGCGCGGAAGGTCCCATTCCGGCACTTCCTCCGGGCGTACGTCGACGAGCGCGACGATCAGGTGTGCCTCCGTGCTCGCGACCCCGCGGGCGAGGTCGCGCAGCAGGTGAGTCGCGCCTGCACCGGGCGGGCCTGCGACCAGGGCGCGCTGCCCTCTGGCCAGCGGGGCGACGAGCTCGGCCATGCGCGCGGCGAAGGCG
>JBOGZM010000388.1:0-13557 GCA_050697255.1 Solirubrobacterales bacterium | reverse complement strand
GCGAACCGTCTTGCGGCTACTGCGCCCGCCGGTCTCATCGGATAGAACGGATCCCCTGACAATGAACAAACTGACCAACATCAAGGAGCCACTGACGGTGGCGGCCTTGACATAGGAGCAAGGCATGAGCGCACCGGGCGAAGGAGTCGTGTACCTGGTCGGAGCCGGGCCCGGCGACCCAGGGCTGGCGACCGTGCGCGCCGTCGAGCTGATCGAGAGCGCCGACGTGATCCTGTACGACCGGCTCGTGCCGGCCCGCCTGCTCGAACACGCGCGCGATGAGGCGGAGCTGATCTACGTCGGCAAGGAACCGGGGGAGCCCTCGACCACGCAGGACGACATCAACCGGCTGCTGGTCCAGCACGGAAGCTCAGGTCGTGCAGTGGTTCGCCTGAAGGGCGGCGACCCGTTCGTGTTCGGGCGTGGCGGCGAGGAGGCCGAGGCGCTCGCGGAGGCCGGAGTGCGCTTCGAGGTGGTGCCCGGGGTGACGGCGGGCATCGCCGCCCCCGCCCATGCCGGGATCCCCGTCACCCACCGCGACGACGCCTCGGCGGTGGCGTTCGTGACGGCGCACGAGGACCCGGCGAAGCAGGAGAGCGCGTTCGACTGGCCGGCGCTCGCGGCGTTCCCGGGCACGCTCGTGTTCTACATGGGGGTGCGCTCACTGCCGGCCCTGGCCGCTGGGCTGATCGAAAACGGGCGCGAGGCGACCGAGCCGGCGGCTGTCGTCGAGCGCGGGACGCTCCTCGGGCAGCGCACGGTGACCGGCACACTGGCGCAGATAGCGTCGCTGGCAGCGGAGGCGGACATCCGGCCGCCCGCGGTAACGATCGTCGGGCCGGTCGCCGCACTGCGCGACCGCCTCGCATGGGTGGAGAACGCACCGCTGTTCGGGCGCCGGGTGGCCGTCACGCGGGCGCGCGCGCAGGCAAGCGGACTTGCCGGGCGTCTCGAGGAACTGGGAGCCGAGGTCGTGCAGGTGCCCGCGATCCGGATCGAGCCCCGGCCGGAGGGAGTGCGGGAGGCCATCGACGAGCTCGCCACCGGCCGGTGTGACGTCCTGTGCCTCACGAGCCCCAACGCCGCCGGGCTGCTGATGGCGGAGCTCGATCGCCAGGGTCTCGACGCCCGGATCCTCTCCGGCACGCGGGTCGCCGCCATCGGCCCCGGCACCGCGGCCGTGCTGCGGGACTGGGGCATCAGGCCAGACCTGGTGCCCGAGCGCTCGATCGCCGAATCGCTCGCAGCCGACCTGGTCGCGCAGGGCGTCCAGGACCAGCTCGTGCTGATCCCGCGCGCCTCCGAAGCGCGCGACGTGCTGCCGCGCGAGCTGGAACGGGCCGGTGCCGGCGTGCGGGTCGTCGCGCTGTACGAAACCGTGCGCGAGCGGCTCGACGATGATCAGCTCGAGCGGCTCGCACGCGCCGAATACGTGACGTTCACGAGCTCTTCGACCGTGCGGTTCCTGATCGAGGCGATCGGGGGGATCGAGCGCTTTCCGGAGCGGGCGCGAGTCGTCTCGATCGGCCCGGTGACGAGCCAGACCGTGCGCGATCTCGGCCTCGAGGTGCACGTGGAGGCCGAGCGTCATGACGTCGACGGGCTGGTGGTCGCGCTGCTGGGCGACGCCCTGGCGGCTGCGCCGGCTTCATAGCGTTGCGGCCGATCTCCTTCCTGTCCGACTTCGGGCACCGCGACGAGTGGGTGGGCGTGTGCCACGGCGTGATCGAGCGAATCGCGCCCGGCGCGACCGTGATCGACATCGCCCACGACCTGCCTCCGACCAATGTTCCCCACGCCGCGTTCGTGTTCGAGAACGCCGTGCCGTTCCTTCCGGCCGGAGTGCTGCTGGCGGTCGTCGATCCGGGCGTGGGCACCCGCAGGCGCGCGGTTGCGCTGCGATCCCGCAGCGGGAGGCTGCTGGTGGGCCCGGACAACGGCCTGCTGTGGCCGGCGGCCCGGGCGGCCGGAGGTGCGGAGGCGGCGGTCGACCTCGCGGTGAGCCCGTTTCGGCTCGATTCGGTCTCCGCGACCTTCCACGGGCGTGACGTGTTCGCACCCGTCGCCGCCCACCTGGCGCTCGGCGCGGCGCTGGAGGATGCCGGCACGTCGATCGACCCGGCGACCCTGACCCAGCTCGACGCGGCGGCGCCCAGTGCGACTCCGGGAAGCCTGCGCGCGGCCGTGCGGCTCGTGGACCGCTTCGGCAACGTGCAACTCCAGGCCCGTCCCGCGGACATGGAGGCGGCTGCCCTCCGGCAGGGCGCCCGTGTCGCGGTAGCCGGGCCGGCGGGGCAGCAGAGCGGCGTCTACGGCGAAACGTTCGCGGACGCGCCGGCGAGGGAGGTCGTCGTCTACCGGGACTCGTCGGGCTGGATCGCCGTGGCGCTGAACGGCGAAAGCGCGGCCGAGGCGCTCGGCGCGCGAACCGGGGCGTCGCTCACGGTGTCGCGATGCGACCCCTGACCCCGCGCCTGAGCCCCCGCGCGCTCGGGGGACCGCTCGTCCACCTCGACGTCGTCGGCTCGACGAACGACCACGCACGCGCCCTAACGCTCGCCGGGGCGCCGCACGGAACCGTTGTGGTGGCGGAGCGGCAAACCGCGGGCCGTGGCCGTCAGGGGCGCACGTGGTCCGCCCCGGCCGGGCGCGGTCTGACGCTGTCCGCCCTCGTACGGGCGCCCGCCGCTGCGCTGGAGCCGCTGCCGCTGGCGGTCGCCATCGCCGTCTGCGAAGCATGCGAAGCGGTCGCGCCGGTGGCCTGCCGGATCAAGTGGCCCAACGACGTGTGGATCGATCGGCGCAAGGTCGCCGGGGTGCTGATCGAGGCCAGGCCGCTCGACGGCTGGGCGGTGATCGGCATCGGGCTGAACGTGGACACCACACACGAGGAGCTGCCTGACGAGCTGCGCGAGACCGCCGGGTCGCTGCGTATCGCCGCCGGTGGGCCGGTCGATCGGGATGCCGCGTTCGACGCGCTGCTCGCGCGACTTGCGGCATGGGCGGCCCGCCTCGACGATCCGGCCGAGGTCGCAGCATCGTTTCGCGGACGTGACGCGCTGCACGGAGAACGCATCGCCTGGGTCACCGGCGAGCGCCGGCACGAGGGCGAGGCGCGAGGGATCGACGACGACGGAGCCCTCGTCGTGTTCACCGACAGCGGCAAGCGGGTGCGACTCGACGCGGGCGAGGTGCACCTGGAGCGGCGCCCGGCGACGGACTCCTAGGGTGGACCAACGTCGGCCCCCTCGGGAGTGCCGCGGTGGCGGCTCACCGCTTCGGTCAGGCCGCTTCGGGATCCTCGACGGCAGGGGTGCCGGCCACGTCGGCACCGTTCGCGCCCGCCGCGTTGACCTCCAGCTCCGCCAGCTCCTGCGGGGCGAGGTCGTCGGTCGTCTCGCGAACGCCGTTCTTCACGGCCTTCGAGCGGCGCGCTCCGTCGGAGCGGCCGTTCCGCTGCTTGCGCCTGCGCTTGCCCTTCGGGAAGTTTCGGACCAGCTCGCGGGCCAGGGCCGACGGCTTGCGGGCCATGCGGTTGCGCGCGCCTCGCAGCACCTCCTCGGCCTCCGGAGTGTGCCCGATCGCCGCCGCCAGCAGCGCCGCGGCCAGCCGGCGATCGTGCTTGCGCGCGGCGTGGACCAGCCGGCGTGCATTGCGCCCGTGAGCGGGGCCGGAGGAGTTGACGAGCAGGCCGAGCAGCCGCTTGGTCTCCGGCCAGCGCTGTACCGCGTACTCCTCGTGCACCTCGCGTGAGTACTCCGCCAGGCGCCACAGCCATGCCTGGGCCTGGTCGCGGCGGCCGATGCGGCGCTCCGCAAGCGCCTGCAGCAGCGTGCGCGCCCCCTCGCGTCGCTCCTCTCGGGACCACGTCCCGACGATGTCGACCGCCTGGTCGAACCCCTCCGCGTCGCGGCGCACCGCGATCTCCGCCAGCGCGCGCTGGCGGAGCTGCGCGTTGCGGTTGCGCTGCACGCAGCTGAGCAGGAACCGGCGTCTCAGCTCGCCACCGGAATCGTGGTGCAGCGTGGCCTTCGCGCGCCGCCAGCCGTTGGCCGCCACGCGCGCGCCCGCGAGCGCAGCCCACGCATGCTGCTCGTCCGGGAACAGGTACTCCACCGCGATCCGCCACAGCTCGCGCTCGAACACCCGCAGACGCCGCTCGGGGTCGGCCGTCACCGGCACGATGCGCCGCTCCACCCGGAGCCGGCGGCCGCGGCCGCGGCGCACGGGCCCGACCACGATCGCGCCGCCGCGGTAGACGTCGCGGTCGAGCAGCTTGTGCAGCGTCACGATCGGCTCGTCGTGCATCGTCGCCGGATGGACGAAGTCGACCACGATGCCCGCCTCCTTGCCCGGATGGCGCCGCGTGACACGACCGACACGCTGCTGGTACACCCGTTTCGAGGCGGTGGGGGCGAGGTGCATGCAGACGGTCGCGCGCGGAGAGTTCCAGCCCTCGGCGAGCAGCATCGCGTTCACGAGCACGTCGATCTCGCCGCGCTCGAAGTCGGCCAGGATGCGGGCCAGCTCCCGCTTCGGCGTCTCACCCGAGACCGCCTCAGCGCGCATGCCGGCGGCCTTGAAGGCGATCGCGACGTTGTGCGCGTGCTTCACGCCGGCGCTGTAGACGATGCCCGGCAGGTGCTTGAACCGCACCCGGTAGAGGTCCGCGACCGCGGCGTTGAACGGGCCCTGGTCGAGCAGGGCGGCCAGTTCCTCGAGGTCGAAGTCCTGGTCGACCTCGCCCTTGCGCAGCGGGACCTTCGCGAGCGTGCGCACGTTCACGCCGGGCGGAATCCGCACACAGCGCAGCGGTGCGATCACCCCGCGCCGGGCCGCCTGGGCGAGGTCGAATCGGCTCGTCTGGGTCGGGAACAGGTCGGTGACGTGCCGCGCGATCAGCGCGCCGGTCGCCGTCATGCCGATGAAGACCGGGCCCAGCCAGTTGCGGATCGAGGCGCTCGTCTTCTCGCCGAGCGCGGTGTGCGCCTCGTCGCAGATCACGATCGTGTACGCGTCGGAGATGTTCCCCGCGTTCCGCACGAACCACTGGTAGGTCTCGACCGTGACCGGACCGTCCCCACGGTCCTTCCCCCTCAGGAGCGGAGGGCAGATGCGATCGGAATAGCCGCGGTCACGCAGCTCGCCCAGGAACTGCTCGACGAGGTTGCGGCGGTGGGTGAGGATCAGGGTGCCGCCGGTCCGCGACCCCTCCACGAACCCGAGCGCGGCCACTGTCTTCCCGGCGCCCGTGGCGTGCTCGAACCAGAAGCGGCGTGCGGCACCGGGGTCCTCGGGCTGCTCCGGAAGCTGGTCCTCCTCGAGGTCGCCGCTGCCGTTCGTCTCCGCCGCTTCCCCCCAATCCTCGGGCTCTGCCTCCTCGTCGTCCTCGTCCTCGTCGTCCTCGAACTCGTCCTCGTCGTCCTCGTCGACGGTGGCAACGAGGTCGTCGTCATCAGCCTCCTCCTCGTCCTCCTCCTCGTCCTCATACGCCTGGAGGGCGCCGTTCCCGCTGCCGTTCTGGCGCTCGATCTCGGCGATCAGCGCCGTGAGGGTGCCGGACAGCGCATCGACCTGATGCGCGGACAGCACGGTGCCGTCCGCGAGATGGGGCTCTTCCTCGGCCAGCAGGCGCTCCAGCCCCAGCATCAGCGAGTACTGCTGGCGCCACTCGATGCTCGGCTCTTCGCGGCCGGCCTCGATTTCGGCGAGCGCAGCGTCCAACGCACGGCGGCGGGCGCTCCGCGGCCGCAGGACATCCGGATCCGGCGCGAACGGCTCACGCGTGAACCGCTCGACGCGGTCGAGCTCTTCGCGGGTTGGAATGGCCGCAGCCTTGCCGGCCACTTCGGTGGTGTCAGCCATCTCGAGGCTTGTCGGATACTTGGACGCCGTCACACGCACGGCGGCGGCGCAACGCTCGTCCCTGCTCTGCAACCAGCGAGAGGTTCCTTGCCGGCGGCAGCTCCGCGGCCCGCGGGATGAGGCGCCTGCCGACGTTGGTGCCAGCCAAGCTCCCGGTGCCCCCCGGGCACGGTACTTAGGGTATTAAAGCACCGCCGAAAACCGAAGGCGCGCCGGCATTGCCGTTCCGGGGGATGTATTGCGGTAATTTCGCCAGGCATGCGAGGAAATCCGCATATTCGCGTGGCATTTGCCGCAATCCTGGCCGCCGCCGTCTTGGGCTGCGGGGCCGACGATCCCGAAAGCGCCGCATCGCCGGCTGACTACGAGCGTGCGCTGGCCGATGCGCCGCCACCGCTGGCCCGTCTCTACTCCCGGCCCAATGACCTGCTCGGCGGCGGCCCGGAGGCCTTCCAGCGCACCCTGCGCGGCCTCCGCGGCTATCCGGTGGTCGTCAACAAGTGGGCCTCGTGGTGCGGGCCGTGCCGGTTCGAGTTCCCGTTCTTCCAGCAGCAGGTGAAGAAGCGCGGCACCGAGATCGCCTTCCTGGCGGTCGACTCGGAGGACGCCCGCGAGGAAGCGCGCGAGTTCCTGGACGAGTTCCCGGTCCCCTATCCCAGCTTCTTCGACCCCCGCAACGACATCGCCGAGCTGCTCGGGTCCGAGCGGAACTTCCCGACCACGACCTTCTACGACCGGGAGGGGGAGCTCGTCTACACGAAGCCCGGCGGGTACGCGTCCGAGGCGGCGCTGGAGGACGACATCCGAGAGTACGCGATCGCGGGGGCACGGGCGGGACAATGAGCATGTGATGCGTGGGACAATCGCAGCGTCGGTGTGCGTGGTGCTCGTCGTGGCGGCCGTGTCGCCTGTGGGCGCCGCGGCGCAGGAGCCGGCCGACGCTCCCCTCGTGCGGTCGGTCGAGCTCGACATGACGATCAACCCGGCCTCCGCCGGATGGGTGGAACAGGCGCTCGACGACGCGGAGGCCGACGGCGCGGACATCGTCATCTTCCGGCTCGACACGCCCGGCGGCCTGGACGACTCGACCCGCGACATCGTCAAGGACATCCTCGCCGCGCCCATGCCCGTGGTCGTCTACGTGTCCCCGAACGGCGCCCGGGCGGCATCGGCCGGCCTGTTCATCACCCAGGCAGCGGACGTGGCGGCAATGGCGCCCGAGACGAACATCGGCTCGGCGACCCCGATCTCGCTCGGCGGGGGCGAGCAGGACGAGGTGCTCGGGCGCAAGGTCCGCAACGACGCCGCCGCCTATGTGCGCGCGCTCGCAGAGGGACACGGCCGCAACGGCGACCTCGCCGAGCGGATGGTGCGTGATGCGGTGAACGTAACGGCGACCGAGGCCCAGCGACGCGAGCTGATCGACGTCGTCGCCGAGAACGAACGGGAGCTGGTGCGGGAGCTGGACGGGTTTCGCGTGCGGGGCCCCAAGGCGCAGAGGCTCGAGACGAGCGGCGCGCGGATCGACTCGGTGGGCGTCCCGTTCAAGTTCGCGGCGCTCGAGCTGCTCGTGAACCCGAACACCGTGTTCCTGCTCCTGACCGTGGGCCTGATCCTGCTCGGGCTCGAGCTCTTCAACCCCGGCATGATCCTGCCCGGCACGCTCGGGGGCGTGTCGGTGATCCTCGCGCTGTTCGGCCTCGCCCAGCTGCCCATCAACGTCGCCGGCCTGCTGCTGATACTGCTCGCGTTCGGGTTGTTCGCGGCCGAAGCGTTCGTCATCAGCCACGGGGCACTGGCAGCCGGGGGGGTGGTGTCCCTGGCCTTCGGAGGGCTGCTGCTGTTCGACACCGACAGCGAGGCGTTCGACATCTCGGTGCCGGTGGTGCTGCTGACCGCTGCGGTCCTGGGCGGCTTCTTCGTGTGGATCATCGGCAAGGCTGTGCAGGCGCGCCACCGCCAGGTCCACACCGGCTCCGAGGAGCTGATCGGCGCGCAGGGCGAGGTGCGGTCCCCGCTCGCGCCGCTCGGGCACGTGTTCGTGAAGGGGGCGCTGTGGCGCGCGCGCTCCGACCGGGAAGGGATCGAGGTCGGGGACGAGATAGTGGTCGAGGGCGTCGACGGGCTGACGCTCACGGTCGCGCCGGCGCACGAGAGGCCTGAGGGGCCATCGGAAGGGGTACAGTCCGCGACGTGACCGCCCTCCTGGTCGTCCTCGGGATCGTCGCGTTCATCGCCTTCATCGTGCTGGCGAGCGCGATCCGCGTGCTGCGCGAGTACGAGCGCGGCGTGATCTTCCGGCTCGGCCGCCTGATCGCGCAGAAGGGCCCGGGGCTGATCATCCTGATCCCGATCATCGACAGGATGGTGCGCGTCGACCTGCGCACGGTGACCCTCAACATCCCGCCGCAGGAGGTGATCACGCGCGACAACGTGCCGGCCTCGGTGAACGCCGTGTGCTACTTCCACGTCGTGAGCGCGAACGACGCGATCGTGCAGGTCGAGAACTATCTGATGGCGACGTCGCAGATCGCGCAGACGACGCTCCGCGCCGTGCTCGGCCGCGCGGAGCTCGACACGCTGCTGGCAGAGCGCGACCGCCTCAACGACGAGCTCCAGCGGATCATCGACGACCAGACCGAGCCCTGGGGCATCAAGGTCACGACGGTCGAGATCAAGGACGTCGAGATCCCGCAGACGATGCAGCGCGCGATGGCGCGCCAGGCCGAGGCCGAGCGCGAGCGGCGGGCGAAGATCATCGCGGCCGAGGGCGAGTTCCAGGCAGCCGACAAGCTCTCACAGGCCGCCGCGATGATCGGCAGGCATCCCGTGGCCATCCAGCTGCGCTTCCTGCAGACGCTGATCGAAGTTGGCGCCGAGCACAACTCGACCACGATCTTCCCCGTCCCGATCGATCTCTTCACCCCGTTCATCGAGGCTGCGCGCAAGCAGCACGAGGACGAGCGGGCGTCGCCGGACTAGATGCTTGACACCAAGGCCCTCTAGTGGCGGCCCCCGAGCTTCGGATCGACCCGCTCACGGGTCTGCGGGTGGTCCTCGCGCCGGCGCGAGCGGACCGCCCGTTCAGCTTCGAGTCCTCGACCGTCCACGAGGACGCGCGCGCCGAGTGCCCGCTGTGCGAGGGCCACGAGACCTGGACGCCGCCCGAGACGTACGCCGTGCGGCCGGGCGGAGGCGATCCCGACACGCCAGGGTGGACGGTCCGGGCGGTTCCGAACAAGTACCCCCTGCTGGAACCCGGCGAGCCGGACGCGCCCGACGACCCGCTCGCGGGGGAACGGGGCGAGCCCGAGCTGCTGGTGGCAGGCAGGGCCACCGGGCACCACGAGGTGATCGTGCACGCGCCCGAGCACCACGCGTCGATCACCGAGCTCGACGCGGAGCAGTTCGAGCGCGCGGTCGGGGGGTGGCGCGAGCGCTCGCGGGCGTACCCCGACGCCGCCTGCGTGCACGTGATGGTGAACGAGGGCCCTGCCGCGGGCGCATCGCTCGAGCACACGCACGCGCAGCTCTACGCACTCGACTTCGTCCCGGCCCTGATCGCGCGGGAGCGGGAGCGTTTCACGGCCCACAACACCCGCACGATGGGTGGATGCCTGCTGTGCGACCTGCTCCAGGAAGAGGTCCGGCGCCGTGAGCGGGTCGTCGCCGTCGACGACGATGCGGTGCTGCTGGCGCCCTTTGCCGCTCGCAGCCCCTACGAGCTGCAGCTGGTCCCACGCCGTCACGAGCCGCGCTTCGCCGACTCGCACGCCGGTGGCGCCCGGCTACTGCACGAGGGCCTGACGAAGCTCAGGGAGCGCCTCGGCGCTGCGCCCCCGCTGAACCTGTGGGTGCGCACCGCCCCGCGCGGCGCGGAGCACTTTCACTGGCACATCGACGTGGTGCCGCGCCTCACGCGTCTGGCCGGCTTCGAGCTCGGCACGGGACTGGCGGTCAACATCGTGCCGCCCGAGCGGGTCGCGCAGGAGCTCGGCTAGACGGTCTGCGAGGCCGGTGCGTCCTCGGCGGCCGGCTCCTCCGCGGCGTCCTCTTCGATCCCCAGCGGCAGCGAGTACTCGGCGACACGCTTGTCGAGCCCCAGCTCGGCGTCGAAGTCGGCGTCCTCGCCGTGCCGGAAGCGCACGTCCTTGCCGGCCAGGATCTTGATGAACAGCTCGACGTAGTCGGCGTCGAGCTGCGCGCCCGCGACGCGCTTCAGCTCTTGAATCGCCTCGAACGAGGAGATCGGCTTGCGGTAGGAGTCGCGCGCGGTCATCACGTCGTAGGTGTCCGCGACTGAGATGATCCGCGACAGCGCGGGGATGTCGGGGCCCTTCAGCCCGCGAGGGTATCCCTTGCCGTCGATCCGCTCGTGGTGGGCCAGGATGATCTCGCTGATCGGTCCGTAGCCCTCCATCTGGGCCACCACCCGGGCGCCCTGGTAGGGGTGCATCCTGATGATGTTCCAGTCCTCGTCGCTGAGCTTGCTGTCGCCCTTCAGGATCCGGTCCGGGAAGATGAACTTGCCCAGGTCGTGCAGCAGCCCGGCGGTATGGACCAGATCCTGTTCCTCCTTGGAGAAGCCGGCCGCGATCGCGATCTCCCGCGCGTAGCGAGCCACCGCCGCGGAGTGCCGGGCCGTCATGCGGTCCCGCAGGTCGAGCGTGCGCAACAGCGCCGAGAGCATGCCGACCTGAAGCGTTGCCAGCTGGCGCGTGCGAGCCGTGAGCTGCTTGCCTCGTCGCTCCAGCTCCTCCGCGCGGCGCTCCGAGACCCGCAGCTGGCCCAGCAGGTACTGGAACGTGAACAGGACGATCCCGAACAGTGCGATCGCCGCGATCCCGATGCGGTGGTAAAGAAATGCGACACCGACCGCCATCGTCGCCGCGGCCAGCTCGGACGCGAAGACCGGGAACAGCAGCTTGGCCGCCTTGGCGAGGAAGGAGCTGCGCTCTTCGTAACACGCGTAGCCCGCGATCATCGTGAAGTTCATGAGCAGGGACAGCGCGAACACGCCCAGCACCATCACGTAGAAGAGGCCGTCGTCCGGGCTCAGGCCGGTCCCGTCTCGCGCAGCCGCGAAGGCCAGGCCTCCGATCAGCGGGAACCAGGCATACGTGACGAGGTTGATGAGCAGGTCGCGCCAGCTGTCCCGCCATCTCAACCAGCCAAAGGTGATGGTGACGACGCCGATCACCGCGGCCGGTGGGCCGCCCATGAAGACCATCGCCAGGATCAGCGCCAGGAGGCTGCCGGAGATCTTCGCCCCAGCGCGGGTCTCCACCGCCCCCAGGTCGCTCAAGACGGAGAACGCCAGCAGCATGAGGAGCAGGAACGGCTTCCAGTTCGCCCCAGGCGCCGTCAGCACGGCCAGCGCCACTGCGCCGCCCAGCGCGAGGATCTCCATGGCGATTACGAAACGACTAGGGCGCTCGGACAGAGCAAAACCTCCATGCATGCCGGCTGCGTCTTGAGGTATCGGCCGTGCGGGAACGCCCCTTGAGCACGAGGGCGCCGTGCCGGACGCTTTCCCAGGCCCCGGCCGCGCCGCAGGATTCGAGGGGCATTGGCAATATCACGCTGAGATGGCCTGATGCGCTCGCTGGCACCACTCAAGCTGCCCGGCTTCAACCACCTGGCGGGCGCATACACGGCGAACGAGCTCGGCAACTGGGTCGGCGAGATCGCCCTGGCGGTGCTCGTCTTCGACCAGACCGGCAGCCCGCTGGCGACCGCCGCGCTGTTCATCGGGATGCAGTTCGTGCCCGGCTTCCTCGGACAGGCGCTGGTCGCACGGGTCGAGCCGCACGGGACCAGGCGGATGCTGCCGCTGCTCTACCTTGCCGAGGGGGCCACCTTCGTCGCACTGGCGGCCACCGCGGACAGCTTCGCGCTGTGGCTGGTGGTGGCCCTGGCCACGGTCGACGGCACGCTTGCGATCGGCGCCCGCGCGCTGACGCGCGCCTGCGCGGCGGCGGTGCTCACGCCGAACGGGCTGCTGCGCGAGGGCAACGCGATCATCAATGTCGGGTTCACCGGCGCCGGCGCCGTCGGCCCTGTGCTGGCCGGCATCGCCGTCGCCACGCTGGGCGTCCAGACCGCCCTGCTGATCGACGCGGCCTCGTTCGTCCTCGTCGCCGGGGTCCTGGCGGCGGCCACCTCCCTGCCCCAGGTGAGGGCACACCCCGAGCGCTGGTGGGCGCGACTTCGAGAGGGGTTCTCGTACGTCGCCGACCGGCCGGTGTTGCGGCGGCTGATGACGATGCAGGCGGCCGCGTTCGTGTTCTTCAGCCTCGTGCTGCCGATCGAGATCGTGTACGCGAAGGAGACGCTCGACGCGGGTGACTCCGGCTATGGCGCGCTGCTGTCGGCATGGGGTGTCGGGATGGTGCTCGGCAGCCTCGTGTTCTTCGCGGGGGGCCGGATCCAGATGGGCGTGCTGCTCTTCTTCAGCACCCTGGCCGTCGCGATCTCATACCTGGGGATGTCCGCAGCCGGGACGCTCGCCGTCGCCTGTGCCGCCGCAGCGCTGGGAGGCGCCGGAAACGGCGTGCAGTGGGTCGCGGTGATGAGCACCGTGCAGGGGCTCACGGATGAGCGGTTCCAGGCGCGCGTGGCCGGGCTGCTGGAGTCGATCGCCGTGGCCATGCCCGGTATCGGCTTCGTGCTGGGTGGGGTGATCACAGAGTTCCTCGACGCGCGCGCCGGCTTCGCGGTCGCGGGATTCGGCGTGCTGACGGTCCTCCTGGTGGCGGTACCGCTGCTCCGGGGGGCGGATTGGAGCGGTGGCGGCGCTGCCGGCGAGGGGGCTGCGGGGGAGGCGGTCGAGCCCCTCAACGTCTGACCGTCTGGGCCGTCGCCACGCACCGGCCGGCGGTGTAAACAGGCCCTCGACGGCGACTCTGGACGCGGTTAGGGTTGGCACGTGGGAAGCGTCACGGAGCGACCACCGGTCTGGTTGCTGCCACGGCCACTCGGCAGTCTTCCCGCGCTGGGCGCCGGGCACCCGCGGCTTGCGCTGGTACTCGCGGCAGCCGGGCTCGTGGCGCTCGCACCGGCGTTCGCCTTCCTTGCGCCGGCCTCCCAGTGGGACCGCGAGGCGGTGCTTGTCCTGCTGCTGCTGTTCAGCTTCTACGCCTACGCGACCGCGGCGCACCTGCGGGACACCGCGTCGCTCGACGCGAGCTTCGTAGCGGCGCTGCTGGGCGTGGCGCTGCTGGGGCCGCTTGCGGGTGCGCTGCTGTTCGCCGCGCCGGAGTTCACGCGATTTGCAAGCGACAGGCGCATGACCTCGATGATGGCCAACCTGGCGTCGTTCGGGTGGGCCTCGCTGGCGGCGGCCTGGCTGATGGAGCCGCTTGGCCACGCCTCTCCAGTCGAGCTCGGCTCCATGAGCTCCTACCTGGGGGTAGCCGTCGCCGGGCTGGCGCTGGTGCTCGTCAACTACTTCTACATCACGGTCATCTCGGCCGTGGTCAAGGACGGGATGGGCCTCTGGTTCCTCACCCGGCGCGAGCTGATCCCGACCATGCCGGTGAACGCATCGCTGATCGCCGTTGCCACCCTGACGGCGTTCCTGTACACCGAAGTCGGGCTGATCGGGCTGCTGCCGCTGGTCGGCCTGGTCTTCCTCCCGCGGCTCCTGGTGCCGCGGCTACTGCAGGACGTTCCGGTCCGCGACCTGCGCAT
>JBOGZM010000387.1:0-2992 GCA_050697255.1 Solirubrobacterales bacterium | reverse complement strand
GCCTTACCGTCCTGACTTGTCCCGACAGGGTGAGGAAAAGTCAGGACGGCGCGGAATTTCCAGCCCCGTCGCTCGAGAATGCCCCGCGGGAAGCGACGGGGGGGCGGGCCTTAGTGGAATAGCGGTTTACTAGCGCTGCGCGCGGGGTAGGTTCGAGGCCGTAGTAGGGGAGGGTCGCACGGGCCGATCTGCAGCCGTGGACCCGCGTCGGTGAAAGCGGCGCCTCATCGGCGCCGCACCGGCGAAGCCTCCGCAGCACGTCTCACAGAAGATCTACGTCGAGAGAGGACAGCGCCTCGTCGTAGACAGCCCGTGCGCGGGCCAATCCGGCTAGTTCCCCGGAAGGATTCGAGGGGGCGCCGGCGAACGGCGCCGCGATGTCCACCACGGCAAGGCGCGCCGCCCCGCGGTCGCGGAGGGTTTCGGGCGGCCGGCGCAGGGTCGCAGGACCGTCACCCCGGCTGCAGGGCATCCGGTGGGACCGCCTCACCAGGCTGGGCCTCCTCGCGGCGCTGTTCCTGGTGTTGCTGTCCTACGTCAGCCCGGCCACCAGGTACTGGGAGGCGTGGCACCTGAACCGCGAGACGCGCGCGGAGGTCCGGAGCCTGCGCGTGGACAACGCCCGCCTCCGGGAACGGGCACGTGAGCTCCAGAAGCCGCAGCGCGTCGAGCTCGAGGCTCGCAGGCTCGGCATGGCCAGGCCGGGAGAGCGCGTCTACGTGGTCCGCGGCCTTCCAGACGGTCGCTGACTGCTCCTGAGGCCACCTGACGGTGGCCTCCAAGATCCAAGATATGTTGGGCCGATGGTCGCCCCCGTGGAGAACGCGGTCCTCCAATGGGAGGACGGGTACGCACGCGTCCAGGCGGCGCGCAGGGCGGGCGGCGCCCGCCAGGGGGCACTCGGCCGGGTGGTGATGCTCGTCGAGCGCGAGTTGCGCAAGCGGCTCGGGTCGCGCTTCTCGGTCGACGAGCTGGCGGCCGTGTACCGAGACCAGGGGGACGCGCTGCTCGACGAGGCGCTGGCCACGATGCCGGAGGACCAGCAGCCCCTGGGCGAGGCCTCTGCGGCATGCGACGCCGCGTTCTACCTCTACATGCGCGAAGCCTCGGACTTCGGCGGCGGCCGCAACCGCCCCTCGCCGAGCTGACCGGCCGTAGCGGACGGAGTTAGTCGTCCGGGTCGGGCTCGCCTGCGCCGGAGCCGGGATCCGAGCCCGGCCCAGGCGCGGCGCCGGCACGTCGAATCGTGATCGACTCGGCCTCGACGGTCACCGTTACGGCGCGGTGGCCGGCCCAGTGCTCCGAGTACACCGGGTTGTCCGCCACGGCGGGGTCGAGCCACAGCCCGTAGCCCTCGTCACCATGGTCGAAGGTCGCCTCGTACGCGTTGCGGCGCGCTCGATGGCGGCGGCCACCACGCCGTCCGCGCCGCCTGCGCCTGGGCGCCGCGCCGTCGGGCTCGGCATCGTCGCGCTCGCCACGGTCGCGCTCCGCTCGGGGCGGCTCGTCCCGGTCGGCCTCTGCCGCGGCCGGGAGATCGTCCTCGTCCTCGTCCTGCTCCTCGTCGCCCACCGGCGCGGGGCGCCGGGTTCGCCGGCGGCTGCGACGGCGGGGGCGCTCGCGCTCACGCTCCTCCAGGTGCTCCACGTCCTCTTCCTCTTCCTCCTCCTCGAGCTCCTCGAAGTCGTCCGAGCGCGGCTCCGGCGGCGGCACGGACAGGGGATCGGCAGGGCGGGCACGCGTGCCCTCGTCGCCATCGTCCAGGGCGTGCTCACGCTTGAAGCGGGCCAGCTCGCCGACGGAGACGTCGAGCTTGTGAGCGATCCAGGCGTCCGTGCGGCCCTGGCGCACCCACATGCGGATCTGGTTCAGCTGGGAGCGCAGGGAAGGTTGTCGTCGCAAATTGATGCCGCTGGCGATTAGGGTAGGTATCCGGGAGGCGGGGCGGCTGTCAGAGCAACCCCGCTGCCACCGAATTCGGGTTGAAACTCGATTTTAGGGGTTTGCCAGGCGGGGCAGGATCATGGTTGCCGGCCGGGAAAGAAAGATCCGGTGCGAAACCGACCGGGTTTGTTGATTCGATCCTGCTGGCTGGTTAAGTTAGGCCGCGGGCGTCAACGGAAGGCATGGAGGCACCAAGAGCTTGCTCGTTCTCACCAGAAAATCCAACCAGAGCATCATGATCGGTGATGACATCGAGGTCTCCGTGCTCTCGATCATGGGCGAGAAGGTGCGAATCGGGATCCAGGCTCCCCGCAGCATCCCGGTGTTCCGCAAAGAGGTCTACCTCGAGATCCAGCAGGAGAAGGCGGCTGGCGGCCGTGAAGAGGTAGACAAGGCGCTCGAGAACCTGAGTTCCGAAGAGCGCTAGCCGATCAGCCAGGCGAGCGTCTCGAACATCAGCACGGTCACGACCACGACCGTGAGCAGGATGGAGGCCTGGAGCAGCAGGAACCGGAGCTTCTGGCCGCGCTCGATCTGCGCGCGGCGGCGGTGACGGGTTCGCTTGATCGCGCTTCGACGAAGCTGCTCGCGGCGGACCCGCTCGAGCACCGCCTCCTGCTCGAACTCCCGCTCAAGTTGGGCCATGCTCTGACGCATGCGCATGTGAGAAACCTCCCACGGCTGACGGGGCGCCCAGCAGGTTAGTGGAAGCTCCCGCCGGCCGCCAGGTGACTACCCGGCCCGGCGCAGCACATGCTCGTCCCCGACCCGGCGGGTGACCCGCGCTGCGTCCAGGTGCTCGAGCAGTGCCTGGGCGTACTTGCGGCTTGTCCCAAGCCGGTCGCGCAGGCTCGCGATCGTCACCGCGCCCTCGGACTCGCAGAGCGAGACGACCTCGCCCCGCGCCAGCTCCAGCGCGCGCCGGTGGTAGTAGATGCCCGGCTTCACGCGCGTCACGTCGCCCCCTGCCGCCAGGCGGTCCAGCGCCTCCCCCGCGTCGGCCGGGTCCAGCCCGGCCTCCGCGGCCAGCGCCGCGACGGAACGGGGC
>JBOGZM010000386.1:0-3114 GCA_050697255.1 Solirubrobacterales bacterium | reverse complement strand
TCGTGCTCGGTGATCCCTATGACCTGCATCGGTCCGCCGCATTCGTGCGTGGAGCCCTGATGCCACAGTCGCGCGCATCCATGCTGGTTGCGCGCGCGCTCGACCCGCGGCCCGGCGAGCGCGTGCTCGACCTGTGCGCCGCACCCGGGGGAAAGACCACTCATCTGGCGGCTCTGATGGGGGACGACGGTGAGGTCGTCGCCGTCGAGGCCGATCCGCGCCGAGCCCACGACCTGCGCGCGAACGCCGCACGCCTCGGGGCCCGGAGCGTGCGCGTGGTGGTCGGCGACGCCGCGCAACCGGACCACGGCAGCGGCTATGACCGGGTCCTGGTCGACCCGCCGTGCTCGGACCTCGGCACGCTCCAGTCCCGCCCCGATGCGCGCTGGCGCAAGACGCCCGAGCAGGTCCAGGAGCTACGCTCGCTCCAGCAGCGGATACTAGACTCGGGCGCCCAGGCGGTGGGGCCCGGAGGTCGGCTGGTGTACTCGACCTGCACGATCAGCGCTCCCGAAAACGAGCAGCAGGCGCAGGAGTTCCTCGCGCGCCATCCCGGCTTCGTGGCGGATGCCGGGGGATTTGTTAAGACTCTCCCGCACCGCGACCGCACGGACGGGTTCTTCATCGCAGCCTTCGAGCGACATGGATGACGGCGACACCGGGCAGTCCCCGGCTTCCCCGGGCGACCCCTTCTCGCCCGACCGTGCCTGTCCAAGCTGCGGCGAGCCGTGGCTGCGCCCGACCCAGCTGGCCGGGCGCTACCGATGCGTGTACTGCCTCACGCGCTTCCAGCTGATGGCCTACTGCCCGACGTGTGGCGAGCATTCGACAATCGTGCGCATGAGCGACTCCGACCAGATGGAGTGCGTGCGCTGCGGCGGGTCGATGCTGAAGCCGGTCTGACGCCGCCCAGCGGAATATCTTTCCGCCCATGCTCCAAACCGTGGACGCCCGGGAGGTGATCCGCACCAAGCGCGTCGAGCCGTCGATCCTGGCGGCCGACTACTCCCGGCTGGGCGAGCAGCTCGAGGCGGTCATGAAGGCCGGCGCGCGGGCGATCCACGTCGACGTGATGGACGGCCACTTCGTTCCGCCGATCACGATCGGCCCGGTGATCGTCGAATCGGTCCGGGACCAGGTCCACGCGGCGGGCGGCATCCTCGACTGCCACCTGATGGTGGAACGGCCGGAGCGGCAGATCGACCAGTTCGTCGCTGCCGGCGCGGACTCGATCACGATCCAGGTCGAGGCCACGCCCAACGTGCACTTCGCGCTGAAGCAGATCCGGGAGGCGGGGTGCCTGGCCGGCCTTGCGATCAACCCGGGCACGCCGGTCGAAGCGGTGACCGAGGTGGTCGACCTGCTCGATTTCGTGCTGTGCATGACCGTGAACCCCGGCTGGGGCGGCCAGGCCTTCATCGAGACCTCCCCGGACAAGGTGAGCCGGCTGCGCGACCTGGTCGGGCCCGCCCTGCCGATCCAGGTCGACGGCGGCATCGGCGCCCTCACGGCAGCCACCGTGCGCGACGCCGGAGCGACGCTGTTCGTCGCCGGATCGGCGATCTTCGGCGTTCCCGACCCGGCGCAGGCATACCGCGCGATCGCCGAGGCCACCGGCGCCGGCTGACGCGGCGGCCCCTCGACCTAGCTGCCCTCGTCCGCGGCCGCGAGGATCGCCTCCAGCTCCTCGGTCGACCCGGGCGCGATGCGACGCTCGCCCGCGAGCGGGCGGCGGTAGGCGAGGTACAGCAGCACCGACAGCAGTCCGGCCGTGGCCAGGAACGCGACCTCGACCTCGCGCACCTCCTCCATGTCGGCCAGCAGCAGGAACCCGACGAAGAAGACCGCTGCGGTCGCCCAGGACGCGGCCGCCAGCCGCGCCCGTCCCTGCGCCAGCACCGCCTGGTTGACCGTGGTCGCGGACAGGTACAGGCCCATGCCGGCTGCCACCAGCGCGAGCCCCAGCCGGTCGTAGTCGAACTCGGAGCCGAACAGCAGCCGCATCACCGGGGGACCGACGGCCAGCACGCCGAGCACAGTCGCGCCGCCGAAGGCAAGGCAGGCGGCGACCGTCAACCGCACGCTGCGGCCGAAGTCGCCTGCGTGGCCCTCGCCCTCGCGCACCAGCAAGCGCGTGAGGTGAGGGAGCAGCGTGGTGGAGACGGCCTGGAAGAGCTGCAGCGGAGCGCGCGCGATCATCAGCACCGCGAAGATCAGCGCCGCGAGCGCGTCGTCGCCCGTGTCCGCCTTCACGATCAGGACGCCCGAGTTGAGGATCGCCTGCTCGGAGACCATGATCACCAGCACCGCGCTCGCGAAGCCGAGCCCGTGCGCGAGCGTCATCTCGGGCTCTCCCGTGTCCCCTCGGGCCGCCGGCGCGGCGCGGCGGCGCACGTGGCGCCCGAGCGCCCACGGCACGACGAACAGGCTCAGCAGCGGAGCGGCCGCGATCGCGACGCCGGCGGCGTTGCGTCCGTCGAGCACCCCTGCGATCAGCAGCACCGCGAACACCAACCGCGAGGCGGACTCCATCAGGACCAGCCCCCCGTACAGGCCGAACCGCTGCTCCCCGGCCAGGAAGCCGCGCGCGAAGTAGCTCGCCGCATAGAACGACACCGCAGCGACCAGGCACCAGTAGAGGGTCGCGCTGCCCGAGAAGAGCTCGTCCTCGATCGGATCGCGCGCCAGCAGCGCCACCGCCACGAACACGATCACGAGGCCGCCCTGGATCGTCGCGCCCACCCGCAGCGCCGCGCCCACAGGCCGCCCCTGCGCCCGGCGCTCGGCGAGCGTGCGCGACAAGAGCTGCTCCACCGGGCGGTAGATCACCGACGCGACCAGGAACACGGCCGCCCACAGCACGGCGACGACGCCGTAGTCGTCCCGCCCGAGCGCGTGTGCTGCGAGCGAGTGGAACGCGTAGGTGAGCAGTCCGGTGACGCCGATCAGCGCCGAGAGCAGCGCCGCGCCGCGACCGTACGTGCCCCTGCCTTCGGCTGTCACCCTCCGACGCGGACGAGCGCCATCGTCCACGGAGGCGGCGAGCGCAGCTCGACGATCTCTCCGTGGCGGCCGAGCAGCTTCTTGAAGCTCCGCTTGGAGAAGTGGTTCAGG
>JBOGZM010000385.1:0-3931 GCA_050697255.1 Solirubrobacterales bacterium | reverse complement strand
GTCCGCGGCGTTTCGTGCCCCGGCCGCGGCGATCGGCCCGGCCGCCCAAGCGCCGAGGAAGAGCCGCGTCGCCGCGGTCTCGATCGTCTCGAACGCGGCGCTGATCGCCCTGAAGATCGTCGCCGGCGTGGTCACCGGGTCGATCGCGATCATCACCGAGGCGGTCCACTCGAGCATCGACCTGCTGGCCTCGATCGTCGCCTATCTGTCGCTCCGCAAGGCCGACGAGCCCGCCGACGCGGACCACATGTACGGGCACGCGAAGCTCGAGAACCTGGCGGCCGCGATCGAGGGCATGCTGATCCTGGTCGGTGCCGGGGTGATCCTGTACGAGTCTGTGCACCGGCTCGCGGCCGGCGGCAAGATCGACAACATCGGGGTCGGGATCGTGGTGATCGGGATCTCCGCCGTCGTGAACGTGGTGGTGTCCACCTACCTGTACCGGCAGGCACGCGCGCACGACTCGCCGGCGCTGGAGGGCGACGCCGCGCATCTGCGGGCCGACGCGGCGACGTCGGTCGCGGTGCTCGTCGGTCTCGTGGTGATCGAGATCACCGGCGTGCAGGAGCTCGACGCGATCGTGGCGCTGATGGTGGGCTCTGCGATCGTCTATGCCGGCGTGCGCATCCTGAGCCGCTCGTCGCGCGTGCTGATGGACGAGGCGCTGCCGGCCGAGGAGCTCGACGTCGTGCGCGAGCAGATCGCCAACTTCCCCGCCCCCGAGCTGGTCGGGTTCCACAAGCTGCGCGGGCGCCGGGCCGGCAGCGCGCGGCACATCGACCTGCATCTCCAGTTCGCGCCCGGCACTTCGCTCGAGCGCGCGCACGCCGTCGCGCACGAGCTGCAGGCCTCGGTGCGGGTGAAGATTCCCCGCGCCGACCTGCTGGTCCACATGGAGCCGTCGCGGCGGCACGAGCGCCGGTTGAACCGATCGACTTCTACGGAAGCAGGTTGACCGCCGCGGACAGCCCGACGAACGCGAGCACCGCGCTGTAGCCGTCGTAGCCGTTAACGAGCAGCAGCAGCGCCGCGATCGCACAGATCGCGGTCACCGTGATCCAGGCTGCGCGAGCGAGGGACACGGCGCAATTGTGGCGAAGGCGGCCGTCGCCAGGGCCGTCCCTCGGCGCGGGCTATGCTCACGCGGATGGCGGCGACCGCGCATGACCTCGCGCTCAGATACCTGCTCGAGCTGTCGGCCGACATCCGCGGGGCGCTGCTGATGGACCGCGATGGAGAGCTGCTCGCGTCGGCCGGCCTGCTTCCGCCCGAGGAGCTCGCCGAGACCGGCCGCCGGATCGTGCGCGAGGTCGGCGCGCTGGCTCCGGACCGTGCCGAGGCGGTGGAGGTGGACGTGTTCGCCGCGCGGGGAGCGCTGTTCGTGCTGGCCGAACACGCGCACGTGATGGTGTGCACCACCAACCGCACGGTCAACCCAGGGCTGATCTTCTACGACATGCACGCGGTGCTGCGGGACATCGACCGCGCCGCGGCGGCGGAGGAGCGGCGCGAGGCCGCCGGGAGCGGGGCGTGAGCCGGCCGCGCCAGCGGAGGCTGCTCGGGGGGTACGCGGAGGAGGTCGCCGCCGCGATGCGCCGTCGCCGCGACGTCCGGCGCCCGCGGGTGCGCGTGCGGGTGGACCACGGCGAGGCGCGGGTGCTGGGCGAGGACGCTCCGGGGGCCGACCGCCTGCTGGCGCTCGCCCGGGAGATGCTCGACGAGCGTGAGGAGGCACCCGGTGCTTGATGGCCCACTGCTGCCCGCCGGCCTGACGGAGCGCCTGCTCGAGCGTGCCCTGCGGCGCGGGGGCGATTTCGCTGACCTGTACGTCGAGCGCCGCTCGACGTTCTCGGTGGCGCTCGACGACCGGCGCCTGGAACGCGCGCAGAGCGGGCGGGAGACCGGCGCCTCGCTGCGGGTGGTGGTCGGCGACTCGACGTATTTCGCGCACGTGGACGGGCTTGCGGAGGGCGACCTGGAGCGTCTCGCGGACGAGGTGTCCGCGGCGGTCCGGCTCGGCACCACCACGCCGCGCCCCCTGCGCGCGCTGATCGTCCCTTCCCCGCAGGAGATCAAGACTCCGCCAGGGTCGGTCCCGGCAGCCCGCAAGGCCGAGCTGCTGCGCGAGTGTGACGAGCGTGCCCGGGCGGCCGGCGACGCGGTGACCCAGGTCTCCGCCGCGTACAACGAGGCCCGGCGCGAGGTACAGGTGGCGAACTCCGACGGCCTGCTGGCAGCCGACGACCGCACGCGCGTGCGGCTCGGGGCGCAGGTGGTCGCCCGCCGCGAGGACCGCGTCGAGTCGGGCATGGAGTCGCTGGCGGGTCATGCCGGGTTCGAGCTCTTCGCTCACGACCCGGCGGCCGTTGCCGACGAGGCCGCGCGCCGTGCGCTGACGATGCTCGACGCGCGCCCCGCGCCGGCCGGCCCGATGCCCGTGGTGGTCGGAAACGGGTTCGGCGGAGTGCTCTTCCACGAGGCCACCGGCCACGGCCTGGAGTCCGATGCCGTGCAGAAGCACGCGTCCGTGTACGAGGGGCGCGTCGGCGAGCAGCTCGCGCCGCCCATCGTGAGCGCCTACGACGACGGGACCATGCCGCATCAGTGGGGAACCGACGCGATCGACGACGAGGGCACGCCGTGTCAGGCGACGCGCGTGATCGACGAGGGGCGGCTGTGCGTGTACCTGTATGACCTCCTGCGCGCGCGCCGCGAGGGACGGGAATCGACGGGCAACGGGCGCCGGCAGAGCTTCCGCCACCTTCCGATCCCGCGCATGACCAACACCTACATCGCCCCGGGCGACGCGACGCGAGATGAGATCATCGCGGGGGTGGACCGCGGGTTGTACGCGGTCTCGTTCGCAGGCGGCCAGGTCGAGCCCGCGACCGGCGACTTCGTGTTCGGAGTGTCGGAGGGGTACCTGATCGAGGGCGGGCACGTGACCGCACCGGTCCGCGGCGCGACGCTGATCGGGAACGGGATCGAGGTGCTCTCCCGCATCGACGCCGTGGGAGGCGACCTTGCGATGAAGAGCGGGTTCTGCGGCAAGGACGGGCAGCAGGTGCCGGTCGGCACGGGGCAGCCGACGGTGCGGATCTCGGAGCTGACGGTCGGCGGGACCGATGTCTGAGGAGCTCGAGTCCGCGGCGCGGCTGGCTGTTGAGGAGGCGCTGGCGGCGGGCGGGGAGGAGGCCGACGCCTGGTGCGAGAACGCGGTCGAGCGCAGCGTGCGGGTGTACGGCGGCGCGGTCGAGAGCATGACCGAGGCGGGCAGCAGGGGGGCCGGGGTGCGCGTTTTTCGTGAGGGCCGATGCGGCTACGCCCACGGCTCCGATCTCGGGGAGGAGGGACTGCGTGCCCTTGGGCGCGCGGCCGCCGAGGCTGCTTCGGTGACGGATTCGGACGAGCACGCAGACGTCGCCCCGCGCGCGGAGCCGGCGGAGGTGGACGGTCTCGTGGCGCCGGAGTTCGGTGGGTGGACCATGGAGCGGCGGGTCGAGCTGGCGCTCGCCGTCGAGCGAGCCGCCCGCGAGCGCGACCCGCTCGTCACCAATGTCGAGGACACGGTCTACGCGGACAGCGAGGGACGTGCGGCGCTGGCCACGTCGAACGGCTTCTGCTCGTCGTTCGAGCAGACGCAGTGCTACGCATATGCATACGCCTTCGCCGGCGAGGGGGCCGATCGCATGACCGGCATCGGGCTTGCGGTAGGGCGCGGGCCGGGCGGCATCGACCCCGAGGCGATCGGTGCGGAGGCGGCCGACCGCGCGGTGGCGCTGCACGGTGCGCGCCAACCGAAGAGCCGGCGCTGCCCCGTGGTGCTCGACCCGCACGTGGCCGCCAGCTTCGCATCGGTGATCGGCAGGACCCTCTCCGCGGACGCCGTCCAGCGCGGCCGATCGCTGTTCGCCGGCAAGGAGGGCGAGCA
>JBOGZM010000384.1:0-2472 GCA_050697255.1 Solirubrobacterales bacterium | reverse complement strand
TCCTGACGTCCCGTGACCAACCGGCTGCTAGGCGCAGCGTCGCACGAATCCCGCTCCAAAGTCGGATTCGGCCTTTTGGAGCCAGCGGGGCAGGGAGGATTCGAACCCCCGACTTCTGGTTTTGGAGACCAGCGTTCTACCAGCTGAACTACTGCCCCGGGAAGCGCCAATTCTAGAGCGACGCCGCTACGGTAACTTCGGCCCATGAGGATCGCCTCGCTCGTCCCCAGCTCGACCGAGATGCTGTTCGAGCTGGGCCTCGGGGACGACGTCGTGGCCGTCACGCACGAGTGCGACTGGCCGCCCGAGGCCGCCGCCCTCCCCCACCTCACCTGCACGGTCGTGCCCGAGGGGCTGTCCGCGGCCGAGATCGACCGCACGGTCCGCGAGACGGTCGCGGCGGGGCGCCCCCTGTACGAGCTCGACCGCGACCGCCTCGAGCAGCAGGCCCCGGACCTGATCGTCACCCAGGCGGTGTGCGAGGTGTGCGCTGTCTCCTACGACGACGTGGTGGCGGTCGCGGCGACGCTGCCGGGCCATCCCAAAGTGGTGTCGCTCGACCCGATGTCCCTCGGCGAGGTGCTGGCCGACATCGAGCGGCTGGGCGATGCTGCCGGTGTTCCCGATCGCGGCCAGGGCCTGCGCGTGGAGGCGGACCGCCGGATCGACGCCGTGAGGAACGCCGTCGCCGGCGCACCCCGCCCCCAGGTCGCGGCACTCGAGTGGCTCGACCCACCCTTCATCGGCGGGCACTGGGTGCCGGAGATGATCGACCTGGCCGGGGGCAACGACGTGCTCGGGCGCGCAGGCGAGCGATCGCGCACGGTCTCATGGGAGGAGATCTCGGCGGCGCGGCCAGATGTCGCGATCGCGATGCCGTGCGGATACGACGCGCCACGGTCCGCCGAGGAGGCGCGCACGTATGGCGAGCGGCTCGGGTCGCTCGGTGCCGGCCGGGTCGTCGCGGTCGACGCCTCCGCCTACTTCTCGCGACCCGGCCCGAGACTCGTGACGGGCATCGAGCTGCTGGCGCACATCCTGCATCCGGACCAAGCCGAAGCGCCGCCCGCAAACGGAGCGGCGGGGCCGCTGTTCGTGGACATGCAGGTGCGGGCGGAGGGACTTGAACCCCCACGGGCAAAGCCCACCAGCTCCTAAGGCTGGCGCGTCTACCGTTCCGCCACGCCCGCGTGACGCGACAGGCCGCTCGATACGGGCGGCACAAGCGGCAAAAAGATTCTAGACTCCGCTCTGAGTGGCGGACGAGGAAACCTACGCAGGCGAGGTGCAGCACCCGAATCGGGATAAGCCCGAGTCGAAGCAGACGCGGGCGATCGTGACGTTCCTCCTGCTCGCGTCCGCGGGCGTGTTGACCGTGATCGCGCTCGGCGGCTGGGACAAGTTCCAGGGCGCCAAGCCGGTGACCGTGTTCTACATCCTCGTGTACCTCCTGTTCGCGTTCTACGTGAGCCGGTGGAACCGCGGAGTACTTCCGGTCGCGACCGCGCTGTCGGTGATCTTGATCATCTTCGCCGCAGTCGCGGCGCCGGGGTGGTTCGCGCGTGACAAGGAGGGCTTCGACTCACCGGCGCTGCCGGAGAGCCTGCTCGGGTTGCTGACCCTGTCGCTGATCCCCCTCGCCGTGCTGCTGATCGTGTTCGCGATGCGCGGCTTCCAGCAGCAGTGGAACGTCCAGGCCGGCAGCCGCGCCGACCTCGAGGCGCGCGGGCTGCTCGGCACTCCGGGCACCGGGCCCGCCTAGCGCTCCGGAGGCGTCGCTGGCCGCCGCAGCCGTGCTCCAGCGTGCGCTCGCCGCGCATGGGGGCATGGAGCGCTTTGAGGCCACCGAGCGCGTGGCCGTCGACCTGCACGTGGGCGGGCTGGCGCTCCCGCTGCGCTTCCAGCGCGGCGCTCTCGCGGACTACACCGGCGACGTCTCCACGCGCGAGCCCCAGGCCGTGCTCTCGCCCTTCCCGGGTGAGGGCAAGCGCGGCGTGTTCGAGCGCGACCGGGTGCGGATCGAGTCGCTCGACGGAGAGGTGATCGCGGAGCGGACTGACCCCCGAGCGGCCTTCGGCGGGCGCCGCAACCTGTGGTGGGACGACCTCGACCTCCTGTACTTCGCCGGCTATGCGCTGTGGGGATACATGTGCGCGCCGTTCATCTTCACGCGTGACGGATTCCGGGTCGAGGAGGAAGAGCCGTGGCGCGAGGACGGCGAGACGTGGGAGGGCATCCGCGTCACGTTTCCGCCCGACGTGCCGGCGCACTCACGCGAGCAGTCGTACTGGTTCGGCCCCGACGGCCTGATCCGGCGCAACGACTACACGGCCGAGGTGTTCGGCGGCTGGGCGAAGGCCGCGCACTACTGCTGGGACTACCGCGAGTTCGGCGGATTCATGATCCCCACCCGGCGCAGGGCGATGCCGCGCGGGCCGGGGCGCCGGCCGGTGCGGCCGGTCGCGATGGTGT
>JBOGZM010000383.1:0-4341 GCA_050697255.1 Solirubrobacterales bacterium | reverse complement strand
GTCCTGAACGTCACGCCGGGGTTCTGCGCCCGGCCCGGCTCTGCCGTCACGCGTTCGCCCTCCTCGATCCGCACCATCCAGTTCCGATCGCCGTTGGGCCCGGTCAGCTCGTACTGGAACTCGCCCGAGAAGCCGTTCGCCCTCTCGGGCATGAACGCCCGCTCCATGCCCTTGAAGATCACACGCAGGCCGGCGTTCGACCCGACGGTGCGCTCGAGCTGCATGTCGCTGCGCCCGCGCACGAAGGCCGCGAAGGCGGACTCGCCCGCTCGCTGAAGCCTGTCTCTCAGCCATTGCCGACTGCCATCGGCAGCACCGTTCGACTCCGCGCGGTGCGCGGCGGCGATCACCTGCGCGGGGCGCGGCTCGCCGCGCGGCGTGATCACGTAGTCCGGGTCCGGCGCGCGCGGCGGTGGGCGGCGGGCGAGCGCCCGCTCGACGGCCTCCGCCAGCCGTTCGCGCTTGGCGGTCTCGCGTTCCTCGCGACCGTCGACGAAATGGGGCAGCACCTTTGCCCCGAACAGCTCCAGTGACTCGCAGATGTGCTCGTGCCGGTTCGGGCCCGCCTGCTGCACGAAGATCACCTGGTCCACCCCGGCGGCCTGGTAGCGCTGGACCAGCTCCACCACCTGCTCCGGCGTGCCGATCGCGCCGCGCAGCGACCCGAGCCCCTGCTGGAGGATCTTCACGCCCAGCGGGCCGTCGTCGGCGTTGATGATCTCGCGCGCGAACCCGTACTCGGCCCGCTTGGCCTGGAACTCCTCCCACACGTTCGTGACCCCGGGCCGGTGGTCCCCGAACACGTAGTAGTGCGCGAGCGAGTAGCCGAAGAAGTGCGCCCCGTCGATGCCGCGCTCGATCGCTGTCGTCTCGTCCTCGTGCAGCATCATCGGCAGCACCACGGCCAGGTTCGGGTTCACGGCGAAGCCGGCCGGCACGCACTCGTCCGACTGGATCAGCCCGTAGTACTCGTCCACCCACTCCTTCGCCTGCTCCGGCTCTATGAACGCGAACGTGAGCGCGCCCATCCCGCGGCGCGCAGCCAGCAGGATCGTCTCGCGGCGCGAGCACGCGACCCACAGCGGCGGGTGGGGCTTCTGCTTCGGCTTGGGCAGGACCGAGCGCGGCGGCATCGAGATGAAGCGGCCCCCGTAGCCCTGGAACGGCGCCTCCACGAACATGCGCGTGATCGCATCGAGCGCCTCCTCCCACTGCGCGCGCTTGGCCTCGCGGTCGACGCCGAAGCCGCCCAGCTCGACCTGCGAGCTGGACTCGCCGGTGCCGAAATCGACGCGCCCGCCGGAGATCAGGTCGAGCGTCCCGATCCGCTCCGCGACCCGCGCGGGATGGTTGAAGCCAGGCGGGATCTGCACGATGCCGTGCGCGAGCCTGATTCGCTGCGTCCTCTGACTCGCGGCGGCGAGAAACACCTCGGGCGCGCTCGAGTGCGAGTACTCCTCGAGGAAGTGGTGCTCGACCTCCCACACGTAGTCGATCCCGACGCTGTCGGCCAGCTGCACCTGATCGAGCGCGTCCGTGAGCAGCTTCTCCTCCGCGTCCTCGCCCCAGGGCCGCGGCATCTGGTGCTCGTAGAAGATCCCGAACCTCATCCCTCTCGCCGCACGGTACTTTACGGGCGCGATGAAGATCTACACGCGCAAGGGCGACGACGGGACCACCTCGCTGTGGTACGGAGGGCGGGTCGTGAAGAGCGATGCCCGGACGGAGGCGTACGGGTCGCTCGACGAAACCGCCTCGGCGCTCGGCGTCGCGCGCTCGCTGGCCACCGAGGAACGCGTGCGCGCCGACATCCTGCACCTCCAGGACGACCTCTTCGTCGCGGGTGCGGAGCTTGCCACCGCGCCCGAGGCCCGCGGGCGCCTGGAGGCGGGGGTGAGCCGGCTCGAGGACGGGATGGTGACGTGGCTCGAGCGGGCGATCGACGGCTACATGGCCGAGGTGCACCTCCCGCCCAAGTTCGTGATCCCCGGCGGCACGCACCTGTCGGCCGAGCTCGACGTCGCACGAGCGGTGTTGCGCCGAGCCGAGCGCCGCATCGTGGCGCTGGCCGAGGCCGAGGACCTGGGCGACTCGGTCGTGCTGAAGTACGTGAACAGGGCATCGGACCTCCTGTTCGCGATGGCGCGGTTCGCCGACGTGGCGGAGCCGGAGCTGTTCGAGGGCCGGGGCCGTTCGTCGGCGGGGGCCAAGTGAAGGTCAGCGCCCGGCGCCGCAAGGGCTACGCGCACACGGTCACGTTCGAGCACCACACGCTGATCGCCGACGAGCCGGAGGAGGCCGGCGGAGCGGACACCGGGCCCCGCCCCACCGCGGTGCTCGCGATGAGCCTCGCCGCCTGCACGGCGGTGACGGTCGAGATGTACGCCGACCGCAAGCGGTGGGACGTCGGCGACCTCGAGGTCGAGGTGGACTACCAGCTCGAGCCGAAGGCCACGTCGCGCTTCGACGTCACGCTGAAGCTGCCGACGGAGCTCTCCGACGAGCAGACGGACCGCCTGCGCGAGATCGCGGGTAAGTGCCCCGTCCATCGCGTGCTCATGGGAGACGTCGAGATCACGGACCGGGTGGAACCTGTCTGAGCTCGAGACACGGCTGCTGATCGGGGGCGAGCGGGTGGCCGGGTCGGGACCGCCGCTCGAGGTCGAGAACCCCTACACGGAGGAGCCGATCGCCACCGTTCCCGTCCCGTCCGGGGAGCAGCTGGACGCCGCCGTCGCGGCCGCAGGCGAGGCGGCCCGCGAGTGGGCCCGCACCCCGGCGATCGAGCGTGGCGAGCTGCTCCACGAGGTGGCGGCGCGGCTGCGCGCGCGCACCGGCGAGCTGGCCCGCGTGATGACGCTCGAGGGTGGCAAGCCGCTGCTCGAGAACTCCGACGAGGTCGGCTGGACGGCGGCCGCGTTCGACTACTACGCCGAGATCGGCCGCAACAGCGCCGGCCGGGTGATCCCCTCGATCGAGTCGACACAGCTTGCGCTGGTGCTGAAGGAGCCGATCGGGGTCGTGGGCTGCATCGTGCCCTGGAACTACCCGCTGCTGCTGCTGGCATGGAAGCTCGCGCCGGCGCTGGCCGCCGGGAACACCACGGTCTGCAAGCCGTCCGAGCTGACGCCGCTCTCGACCCTGATGCTCGCGGACTGCCTCGACCACCTGCCGGCCGGCGTGGTCAACCTGCTCGCCGGCGCGGGGGACGTCGGTGAGGTGATCACGAACGACGAGCGCGTCGACTGCGTCGCCTTCACCGGCTCGGTCGAGACGGGCAAGCGCGTAGCCGTTGCGTGCGCGCAGCGCGTCGCGCGCGCGAACCTGGAGATGGGCGGCAAGGACCCGTTCATCGTGTGCTCGGACGTCACCGAGGGGATCGACGTGGCAGCCAAGGGCGGGGCCTGGGCGGCGTACCTGAACGCGGGCCAGGTGTGCACGTCGGCGGAGCGCTTCTACGTGATGCGCGACGTGTACGACGACTACCTGCGCGAGTTCGTCGACTACACGGAGTCGCTGGTGATCGGGGACCCGCTCGATCCGGACACGGACATCGGGCCGATGGTGTCTGCGCGGCAGCGGGAGAAGGTTGCCGACCAGATCGAGCGCGCGGTGGCCGCCGGGGCCGAGCTCGTGACCGGCGGCTCTGCGCCCGAGGGCCGGGGCCACTTCCTCTCGCCCGCGGTGGTGACCGGCGCGCCGGCCGACACCGAGCTGCTGCGCGAGGAGACGTTCGGGCCGGTTGCGCCGATCGTGCCGGTATCGAGCCTCGACGAGGCGATCGAGCTCGCGAACGCCACGCGCTACGGGCTCGGGTGCAACGTCTACACCCGTGACCTGAAGACGGTTGTGCGCTGCATGCGCGAGATCAAGGCCGGCACGGTCTGGTTCAACGATCCCCTCACCGACAACGACGCCGGCCCGTTCGGAGGGATGAAGCAGTCGGGGCTCGGACGCGAGCTCGGAGAAGAGGGCCTGGAGGCGTTCCAGGAGACGAAGCACGTGCACATCGAGACGGAGATCGCCCCGAAGGAGTGGTGGTACCCGTACGGCGGCGGGGCCGGCGAGCCACCCCGCGGGGCTTAGCGCGCCGACGCGTCGGGCTTTCGCGCAGCTTCGCGCGCCCTTCGATAAAGCGCCCCGCGCCCCACAGGGGGTGGGCTATTTGATGCACCGTATACCTGCACTATGTAGCCACGTCGGCGGGGCCGTGGGGGAATGCGACGGCGGGCGGGCACAACGTCACGCAGGCGTCGCGGATCAGCCACGCGCGGCGCTCGGCCCGCGCTGCGCCAACAACTCCTGCGACGTCGTGAAGTCGGCCCGCGCGCGGCGCATCTC
>JBOGZM010000382.1:0-7298 GCA_050697255.1 Solirubrobacterales bacterium | reverse complement strand
GCGGTCTAGGCGAGCGGGTTTCGGCGGGCCATGCCCGGCCGCCTCGGGAACCTCGCCGGGCACGGTCTCACCTTGCGGTATACGTAGAGATGCCGGTTGCGGCTCTGCTCGTACGGCGTCACGGGCTGAACCTCCACCGGCTCGAGGCCGACCTGAAGCGCCGCGCCGTGCCCGGCGCGCTCCTGATCGCGATCTCGCCGGCCCTTCCAGGCGACCAGCTCGCCACCCTGCTCGAGCAGCGGCCCGGCGTACTCGACCAGCGTCGCGAGCGGCGCGACCGCGCGCGCCAGCACAACTCCGTATGCCTCGCGCAGCCCCTCGGCCGGCAGCTCCTCGGCCCGAGCGCAGCGCACCCCCACGTTGACCAGTCGGAGCTGGCCGGCGACCTCGCGCAGAAAGGCGCACTTGCGCTGCGTCGCCTCCACCAGATCGAACCGAACGGACGGCCGCGCCACGGCAAGCGGGATTCCGGGCAGGCCGGCACCGGTTCCGATGTCGGCGACCCGCTCGGAGGCACACCGGCCGAGCGCGCCATCGAGCGCGGGAAGCCCGGCAAGGCTGTCTGCCAGGTGCACGTCGACTGCCTCGGTGGGGTCCCGGACCGCTGTGGGCGCGTGCGGGTTCTCCACCAGCGTGGCCAGGAAGCCTCGCAGCCGCTCGGCCTGGTCGTCACTCAGGTCGTACCGCGCCACGACCGCCGTGAAGCGGTCCGCCGGAGACGCCTCGGCGCTGCGTTTCACGTTTTACGCTAGCCGCTCGGTGCGGGCCGGAGCGGCGTGATGACGATGCGCCGGAAGGGCTCCTCGCCCTCGCTGTGGGTGTCCACCTCGAGGTGATCCTTCAGATAGGTGTGCACGGCCCTGCGCTCCTGCGATCCCATCGAGTCGAGCTCCACCGGCCGCCCGTACCGCAGCGCATCGGCAACACCGCGGTCCGCCTGCCGCCGCAGGGCTGCCTCACGCCGCTCGCGATAGCCGGCGGCATCGACCGTCACCCGCTTGCGGTCCGCCGACCCGCGGAACGCGGCCTGCGCGCAGACGAACTGGATCGCATCCAGGGTCGAGCCGTGCTTTCCGATCAGAAGGCCCAGCTCGGGGCCGCTCACGTCCGCAAAGATCTCGTCCTCGCGCTCGGTCACGTCCACGCTTCCCCGCAGGCCGAGATGCGCGATCAGGCGCTTCAGGACCTCGCGGACCCGCTCCGTCGGCTCGTCGGGCCAATGGAACTCACGCTCCGACTCACGCCACCGGGCCAGGTCCGCGACCGCGGTGACTCTCGCCGGATCATCCTCCTCAGCGCCCTCATCCACCACCTCGAACTCGACGTGGTCGACGGTGATCCCCGGATAGCCGTGCTCCAGCTCCTTCATCGCGGCCCACTTCGCCGCGCCCACGCTCGCACCCTCGCCCTGCGCCCGTGCCTCCTGCTCCGCACCCTCCGACCGCTGCGGGGCGCCCGCGGAAGCGCCGGTTTCGGGCTCGTCCGCCATCGCCGTGCCCTAGCGCCGCCGCCGTCGCTTCTTCCGCGGTGGTGGAGGCGGCTTCTTCGCCGGCGAGGCCGTCCCGCCATCCGCCAACGCCACGGCGGGACCCGCCGCTCCGACCACCGGTGGTGGCGGCGACAGCCTCCTGACCACCACCTGCTGCCCGAGGGTCCAGAAGTTGGTCGTGATCCAGTAGACGATCAGGCCGGCCGGGAAGTTCGGGATGAAGGCCGCGAACACCAGCGGCAGCAGCAGCATGATGCGCTGCTGCGTCTTGTCCGCGGTCACCGACATGACCAGCGTCGAGGCCATCTGGGAGACGATGAACAGCACCATCAGCACCACGAGCTCCGCGCCCGTGGCCTTGGCCGTGATGTCCGTGATGAGCAGGAAGTCCGTCTGCCCGGAAGCTGCCACCTGATCCTTGAACTCCTGGCCGTTAAGCAGGAAGAACAACGCCATGAAGACCGGCAGCTGCAGCAGCAGCGGCAGACAGGAGGCAAACGGGTTCACCTTGTTCTCCTGGTAGAAGCGCATCATCGCCTGGTTCATCTTCTGGCGATCGCCCTTGTACTTCTCCTGGATCTCCTTCATCTGGGGCTGGAGCGCGCGCAGCGCGTTCATCGACTTGATCTGCTTGATCGTCAGCGGCACCATCGCGAGCCTCACGATCACCGTCAGCCCGACGATCGACCAGCCCCAGCTGAGGCCGACGTCATCGTGGAGGAAGACGATCAGCGCATCCGCGATGTCGATCAGCGGCTGAAAGACGTTCGCGAGGATCATGCGCGCCTGAACACCCGCTGGGAGCCGACCGGATCATGGCCGCCGTGGCTGAACGGGTTGCACCGCATCAGCCGCCAGGCCGCGAGCACGCTGCCCCGCAGCGGACCGAACGAGCGCACGGCCTCGAGCGCATAGGCAGAACAGGTCGGCTCGTATTTGCACCGCCGCGGCAACAGCGGCGATATGAACCTCTGGTAGAGCCTTATGGGCGTTGTGAGGGCCGCCCCTGCCACACGCCTCATGGCGATCCCTCACCCTGCTCGCCGGCCGCCCACCCCAGCCTCTCGAGCAGCTCGGCGAGCTCCCGGCGCACACCGTCGTGTCCATCGCGGCTCACGACGTCGCCCGCTCCAGACCGCGCCACGATGACGAAGTCGTGATCGGCGGGCAGGCTGGACTCGAGAGACCAGAAGGCCTCCCTCAACATGCGCTTGACGCCGTTCCGTTCCACGGCGCCTCCCACGCGGCGCCCGACCGACACGCCCAGCCGAGCACGGCCGGCAGCTCCGCCGGCATGTGGCTCCTCCGAGCCGGCGCTGAAGGCGTACACGACGAAGCAGCGGCTCGCCGCCGACCGGCCGCGCCGGTACACGCGATCGAAGTCCGCGCTGCGGGTGAGCCGCGGCCGCCTGTGTCGCATGCCGCCCGTAGATCCGCTCAAACCAGGGCCCTAAACGGTCAGGCGCGAGCGTCCCTTTCTGCGCCTCCGCTTGATCGTCAGACGACCGGCACGGGTGCGCATGCGGGCACGAAACCCGTGCGTGCGTGCGCGCTTGCGCTTCTTGGGCTGATACGTCCTCTTCATCGCGATCGCTGCAGGGACAGGGCCTGCGAGGTGGTCCTGCGAGGTGGTGGAGTATAGGGATTGGCTCGGGGCTGACCGGCGTTTGGACCGCGCCGGTGGCTGTCGGAGGGGAGGGATCTTTTTGGGCGCGAAATGCGCGAACGACCGCGGAGGCCCTGAGGAAACACGACACTGCGCCGTTATCATCGCGCGCCCCTCATCAGTGTCAAAGAGCACCCGGACTTCGACCGTTCGCGGCCGACGACGTACCAGTGGAAGAGCAACTCGGCCAGATATGGAACAACGTCGAGAGCGCGCTCCGGGCGGCTGTCCCTGAGGAAGTCTTCACGGTCTGGCTCGAGCCCCTGCGACCCGCCGCCTTCAACGACGGCATCCTCTACATCGAAGCGCCCGACCACAAGGGTGAGTGGATCACCAGGCGATTCGGTGGAATCCTCGAGGCGGCTGCGTCAGCCGACGCGGCGGTGCGGAGGATCGAGGTGGTGCCCGCCGCTCTCGCGGCCGCCGGCCCGCGCACCCAGCCCGCCTCGGAACTGAAGTCCTCCTACGCCTTCGAGAGCTTCGTGATCGCCGCCGGCAACCGCTTCGCGCACGCTGCGGGCCTGACGGTCGCAGAGCTGCCCGGCCAGGCCTACAACCCCCTTTTCGTATGCGGTGGCGCCGGTGTCGGCAAGACCCACCTGGTGCAGGCGATCGGCAACTACGTGACGCTCTGCATCCGCGGGCTCGCGGTTCGCTACGCCACCGCGGAGACGTTCACCAGCGATTTCATGTCGGCCCTCCAGCGCTCCGAGCTGCCAGCCTTCAAACGCCGCTATCGCGACGTGGACGTCCTGCTGCTCGAAGACGTCCAATTCCTCGAAGGCAAGAACAAGACCGCCGAGGAGTTCTTCTACACCGCCGACTCGATCATCACCGCCGGCGCCCAGCTGGTGCTGTCCGCAGACCGGCCGCCATCGGCGATGCCTCTTCTTCACACGCAGCTCAAGGAGCGGTTTGAGAGCGGGCTCCTGGTCGACATCGCCCCTCCGGACCCGGCACTGAAGCTGGCCGTACTGCGCAAGCGCTCCGGCCCCGACGCCGAGGAGTTGGCGCGGATCGGTGTTCTCGACCTGCTCGCCAAGCGCTCCACGTCCAATGTCCGCTCGCTCGAGAGCGCCCTGATTCGCTCGCGTGCATTCGCCTCACTGACACAGCAGCCCCTCACCCTCGGCCTGGTCGAGCAGGTTCTCGACGCCATCCAGCCCGGCGAGGCAGGGCCCGTGACATCCGGGCCTCCGTCATCGATAGACCAGATCCAGCGCCGAACTTCGGCAGTCCTCGGGCTCGAGCGAGGCGACCTGCTCTCTCCCAGACGCAACCGTCGATTGGTCTATGCTCGCCAGGTCGCGATGTACCTGTGCCGTGAGCTCACCGACCACTCGCTGCCCGCAATCGCCCAACAGTTCGGTGGGCGCGACCACACCACGGTGCTCCACGCGCATCGCAAGATTCAACGTGAGATCCTGGCCGACTCTTCCACCAGGAACCTTGTGGATCAGCTTGTGGAGGACCTCAACTCACCTTGACTCGTATCCGTAAGGCCAGAAGGTCCCCCGCCTTTTCAGAAGTTTTCACAGCCACAACCCACAGGCCGGGCCCGCCTTCAAAGCCAGCTCCTCCCCTGTTTCAACAGATCACACAGGACTACGACACCTATTCATTCATGATGAGCCCGAGCATTAGCCGATGAAGTTTTCCGCCGCACGCACAGCACTGCTCTCCGAGCTGCAACTGGTCACCCGTGCAGCATCGACACGGTCCGCAATTCCAGCGCTCGGAGGTGTTCTGCTGAGCGCGGAGGACGGATCGCTGCGCCTGGCTGCCACTGACACGGAGATGGCACTCACCTCGACCACGAGTGCATCGGTCGACCAACCCGGCACCATGTTGCTGCCGGCTCGCCTGCTGCTCGACGTCGTGCGCGTCACGGACGGGGACATGGTTACGCTCGAGGGAACGGCGGACGGCTCTGGAGCGAGCATCACGTCCGATCGAGCCTCGTTCAGCGTGCGCACCCTGCCGGCTCAGGACTTCCCGCGCCTACCGGGGCTGGACCCTGAGCAGACCGCGACTCTCGATGCCGCTGTGATCTCCGCAACCGTGGAGCGGGTTGCGAAGGCGGCCTCACGTGACGAGACGCGCCCGGTGCTGACGGGAATCCTGGTTTCCATCGAGGGTCAGACCCTGCGCATGGTCGCGACCGATTCGTATCGGCTGAGTGTCAAGGAGACGTCCGTCACGGGTCTCGACGACACATTTACAGCAAATGTGCCGGCCCGCGCCCTCCAGGAGCTCAGTCGCATCATCGGCGACATGAAGGCCGACACCGTGTCTCTTTCGACGCGGGACAACCAGATCGTGTTCGGAGCCGGCGACGTGACTCTGTCGTCACGCCTGATAGACGGTCAATTCCCGAACTATCGCCAGTTGCTACCCGAGTCCTATGAACATGACGTGACCCTCGACCGGCGGGAATTCCTGTCCGTCGTACGTCGGGTCAGCCTGATGGCTCAAAGAAATGCGCCCCTGCGCCTGCGCTTCGAGCAGGGCACCGTGACCCTGTCCGCTCAGACGCCCGACGTTGGCGAGGCGGCAGAGTCGCTGCCCGTGAACTACCAAGGCGAGGAGCTCGAGATCGGGTTCAACCCGCAGTTCCTGCAGGACGGGCTCGAGAGTGTCTCGACCGACGAGGTGCGTCTGCGGCTGATCAGCTCTCTGCGACCCGGCCTGATCGACGAGGCGAGCACGGACGGCACGGACAGCTTCTTCTACCTGATCATGCCGGTCCGGCTCAATGTCTGAACCGAGCGCCTGCCGGCACACGGGGAGCTGATGGATGTCACTCGCCTCGAGCTGCGGAGCTTTCGCAACCACGAACAGCTGACGGTCGACTTCACGCCCGGCCTCAATTTCCTGGTGGGCCCGAACGGCTCCGGAAAGACAAGCGTAATCGAGGCTCTGTACGTCGGGTGTACCGGTCGCTCGTTTCGGACCTCGAACGAGCGGGAGCTGGTGCGGTTCGGCGCGCGCATGGCGAGGGCCGAGCTCACTTACAGGGGAGAGGCCGGGGCGCACCGCCTCGAGATCGTGGTCCAAATTGGCACGACGAAGTTGATCAAGCGTGACGGCACGAAGCTGAGCGCTCTGCGTGGGGATCCTGCCACCCCGCGGGTTTGTGTGTTCGCACCGGATCATCTCGAGCTCGTGAAGGGAGCAGCCGGCGTCCGCCGTGCACACCTCGACGAACTCGTGACGGCCATGTGGCCGGCGCGACGCGCGACGCGCGTCGCCTATGCGAAGGCGCTGACGCAACGGAACTCGCTCCTCGGCCGGGTTCGCTCCGGGGCCGCTTCCCCATCCGCGCTCGGCGCCTGGGACCGAGAACTGGCCCGTCACGGCATCGAGTTGATGCACCACCGCGCAGATGCGGTCGGCCTGCTGTCGAACCACTTCGCGCCGCGCGCCGTGGAGCTGGGGCTTCCCACGCCTGCCACGGTCACCTATAGACCTCGCTCGAAAGCCTTCGACACGACCGGTCTCGAGGAGGAGTTGCGCGATCGACTGCCGATGGATCTCGAGCGAGGGTTCACGACCCACGGCCCCCATCGTGACGACCTGGTGCTGCGAGCAGCCGACCGCGATCTACGCCGATATGGCTCCCAGGGCCAGCAACGGCTGACCCTGCTCTCCCTGCTGCTTGCCGAGCGAGATGCCATGGAGGCTTCCCACGGCGCGATCCCGGTGCTCCTGCTCGACGACGTCATGAGCGAGCTCGATCCAGACCGGAGACGGATGCTCCTCGACCTCCTGTCCTCCGCGGGCCAGACGCTGATCACGACCGCGGATGAAGGAGCGCTGCCGGCGCAGTTCGGCGCCACCGTGCGGCTCGGTTCGCCCACGGAGACGGAGACGGTTGCTTGACCCGCCGTCCGCGCATGCTGTCCGAGGTGCTTCCCCTCGTGCGCTCGCGGCTCGCTCCCGTGACCCTCCTGGCCGACGTGCAGTCGCGGTGGGCCCAGGTTGCCGGCCACGAGATAGCGCGGGAAGCTCAGCCTGTTTCGGAACGGGCCGGCGTCGTGACGGTCCGGTGCTCGTCGGCCGTGTGGGCGTCGGAGCTGTCGATGATGTCCGCCCGCCTGCTGGAGCTCCTCAACGAGGGACGGCCGCAGGGGTCGCCCGCGG
>JBOGZM010000381.1:0-4208 GCA_050697255.1 Solirubrobacterales bacterium | reverse complement strand
GGGCCGGCGGGGGGCAACGGACCCCTGACAGCCGCCTACGCCGGCTCGTCCCAGGACGGCGGGCGCGTGTTCTTCGAGACCCTCGAGCGACTGGTGCCGGCAGACACGGACAACCGCAACGACGTCTACGAGCATGCGAACGGCGCCACGTCGCTGGTCTCGACCAGCCCCACCGGTGGCAACGACACCGTGGATGCCTTCTTCTACGCAGCCTCGGCCGACGGCGCCGTCGTGCTGTTCGGGACCTCCGAGCGGCTCACCGCCGGGGACACCGATTCGGCGTCCGACGTCTACGAGCGCGCGAACGGCGCCACGTCGCTGGTGTCCGCCGGGACGTCCGGTGGGAACGGGCCCCAGGGCGCCTTCTTCGACGGGCTCGCGGCAGACGGCGCGCGCGTGTTCTTCCACACCACCGAGCGGCTCGTGAGCGGCGACACCGATTCCCAGGCGGACGTGTACGAGCGCTTCGCGGGCGCGACGGCACTGGTCTCGACGGGGTCCTCCGGCGGCAACGGCGCCTTCCCGGCGTTCTTCGACGGGGCCTCGGCCGACGGCACGCGGGTGTTCTTCGACACCGACGAGCGGCTGATCTCCGGCGACACCGATTCGATGCAGGACGTGTACGAGCGGACCGGCGGAGCCACCGCACTGCTCTCCATCGGCCCGGACGGGGGCAACGGCCCCTTCCCGGCGTTCTTCGACGCCGCCTCCGAGGACGGCACCCGGGTGATCCTGGCCACCGACGAGATCCTGACCGAACCGGACGCGGACGGGCAGTTCGACGTATACCAGCGTGACGGCGGCACCATGAAGGTGCTCTCTGCGACGGACGACATGGGGGGCGACGGCTTCGACGCCCTCTACACGGGTAGCTCACGCGACGGGCTGCGCGTCTTCTTCGAGACGGCGGAGCCGCTCGCGGGGGGCGACTCCGACGCCCAGGTGGACGTCTTCGAGCGGTCGGGCGCGACGATCGCGAGACGTTCGGGGGGCAACGGCGCCTCCGACGCCCTCTTCGCCGGAGCGGCTGCGGACGGCTCGCATGTGCTGTACGAGAGCGAGGAGCAGGTGCTGGCAGCCGACACGGACGCCGAGGTGGACGTGTACGACAGCGCGGGGACCACGGCGCTGGTGTCGACCGGGCCGGCCGGTGGCAACGGGGCGCTCGACGCCTTCTTCGCGGACGTCTCCGACGACGGTGCGCGCGCGTTCTTCACGACCGCCGAGAGCATCGTGGCCGGAGACACGGATTCGAGCGCCGACCTCTACGAGCGCGCGGCGGGGGCGACCAGTGTCGTGTCCGCCGGTCCGACCGGCGGCAACGGTCCGTTCAACGTGTCGTTCGCCGCGGCCTCGAGCGACGGCACGACCGCGATCTTCACCACGACGGAGTCACTTGCCACAGGCGACGCGGACTCCTCAGCCGACGTGTACGCGGCGCTGGTGCGGACCGGCCACGCGCGCCCGCGGGCCGCGAGCCCGCTCCGGGTGTCGCTCGTCCCCGCATACCAGCCGTGCGAGTCACCCAACCGCACGCATGGGCCGCCACTCGCCTTCGGCTCCTGCGCTCCCCCGCAGCAGTCCTCTCAGGACCTCACCGTCGGGACCCCCGACGCCAACGGGCAACCGGCCCGCTCGATCGGCTCCCTGCGGCTCTCGACGGTGGTCGGAGACCCCTCCACCCCGGAGGACGAGGCCGACGTCAGGGTGTCACTCTCGATCACCGACGTGCGCCGGCTGGGGGACGTGTCCGACTACGCGGGAGAGGTGACGGCGGCACTCTCTGTGCGTCTCACCGACCGGGACGGGCCAGCGACGGTCACCGACCTCACGTTCGACGTCGTGGGCCAGTGCGCCGCCACCTCGACGGACGACGGTGGCAGCTGCTCGGCCACCACGACGTTCGACGCGATCACGCCGGGCGCGGTCGTGGAGGGCGCGCGTGCGATCTGGCAGCTCGACGCGGTCGAGGTCGCGGACGGCAGCGGCGGCGCGTTTGCCCGGCAGGGCATCTTCGTTCCATAGACCCGAGCCTGAATAGGGTCCGGACCCCACTCCAGCACCAATCCGATCCTGCCGATACTTCGACCCGATGGCAGTCGTCGACGACCTCGTCTTCCTGCAGGGGGTCGGTGCCACCAAGCAGACGCTTCGCCGCTGGAACCGCAGCCCGTGGGAGGTCATCAGGCCCTGGGTGCTGTGGAGCGCGGCGATCTCGGTCGGCCTGCTGCTGGCCGTGTATGCGGTGGCCCGGATCTCCACGCCGGACCCCACCGGAATCTACATCGCCGGTCTTTGGCGTCCCGTGTCCCCCCAGGACGTCGGGGTGATCCTGTTCCGCAACGCGCTCGTGCTGGCGTTGCACGGGTTCGCCTGCGTGGCGGGGTTCATCGCCCTGAACTCGCTGCCGTACTCGGCCACTCACCGCAGCGGGGTCTCACGGATCGTGCACGAGAAGGCGGGCCCCTACGCGATGCTTTTCGTCGCCGGCGCGACTCTGTTCTCGCTTGCCACCCAGGCGCATTTCATCGGTGGGGTGCTGGCGACCGCGTCGGCGCAGCTCGAGCTGTCCAACTTTCACCTGCTGCTGCTGCTCGTTCCCCACGCGATGCTCGAGCTGACCGCCCTGTTCCTCCCGCTCGCCGCGTGGCTGATCGCCAGCCGCAGAGGGCACTGGGACCAGCTGCTGGCGGCCACCTTCGTCACGGTCGCAGCCGCGGTGCCCGCGCTGCTCGTGGCCGTGTCGATGGAGGTCTACCTGTTCCCTGAGCTGATCCGCATGTCCCGCTGAGCGACGGTGAGCGGACGGCCGCGCTGCAGTCGCAGCGGCAGCTCGTCGATCAGGGGCAAGGTCACGTCGAGGCCTGTCATGCGCAACACCCGAGCGACGGGCGCCCCACCGCGCACCACCCACAGCGGCACGCCCGCGCGCAGCGCAAGCCGGTGCGCGCGGACCAGCGAGCGCAGCCCGAGCGAGTCCATGAACTCGACCTGGCGCAGGTCGACGAGGATCTCCCGGCTCTCGCCGCGCAGCAGGCGATCGATCTCCCGGTCGAAGTCGGGGACTCCGTGCAGGTCCAGCGTCCCGCCCACCTGGACGATCGCCGCCAAGCCACGCATCCTCGTGGCGAGGTTCAGCTCGTACGGCATGGTCTCTCCTCCTCACGGAGCAGCCGGATCCCACAGGCAGGTCCGCGCCGCTCTCATAAAGCCGTACGGCAGGGCTACCCACCGGCGTCCCGTGATGAACCGGTGATTCCGGTGGTTGGACGGATTGCCTAGTTGGGTGAGGCATACTCGGGCCGTGGACCCCTCGCGAAACGTGCAGATCGTGCGCCGCCTCTTCCGCCTCCGGGCGACCGGTGACATCGATGAGACGGTGAGCCATTACGCTGAGGATGCGGAAAACAGGCCTATCACCACCGACAAGGTGCTGCGCGGCCGGGACCAGATCCGGGCGTTCCTGGAGGATGCCGCCGCCGCCGGCATGGTGATCGAGCCATCGACGTTCCGCTTCGAGTCCAACGACGCGGGCCAGGTGGCGGTGTTCGGGCGCCTCAGGGTCCGGGGGCCGGACGGGATCAAGGACATGCCCGCGGCCTGGATCTACACGCTCGCGGACGGGAAGGTCGCGCGCGTCGAGGGCTTCAAGAGCACCGCAGAGGCCGAGGCCGCCTTCAGCTGACCGCCATCTAGCCTATTGGTGGAGCGGCACGGGTCTGGTGGCCCATCCGGTCTTCAAAACCGGCAGGGGGTGGCAGCCCCACTCCTGGATGGTTCGATTCCATCGCCGCTCCGTCGCGCGGGATCCGGCATGGTGATGCGCCGTGCTCGTTGGTGCGACGCACTCGAAGGCGCAGAGAGTTAGAAGGCTGAGAGCCGCTGAGAACGGCTGCGGGCTGGCGCATACTGGCGCACGGGCTGGCGCGCGGACGCCGGCCCCCCCGCACCCCCCTTCGGCACGGTGGGTAGGTGTCCATTAGGAGTCCCACCGATCTGAGAACGCTGACTCAGGATCGCGATTCGCCCCGAAGCATCCGCCACGAGGCTCGCAGTCGCGCGTTGGTCGGCCAGCAAAGCGCTCTCGCCTCGTGCGCGGTTCCTGCTCCGTCTTGCGCCTGGCCTAGCTTGGCCGTCATGAGTTTTGAGCGTAGGTTCGGCGAAGAGCAGCGCCGCGTGATCGTGAAGCTGAAGGCTGAGGGCCGATC
>JBOGZM010000380.1:0-7231 GCA_050697255.1 Solirubrobacterales bacterium | reverse complement strand
GAGCTCCTCCGCCGCCTCCTTCACCCGCTCTGCGAGCCCTCCCACGGTGAACTGCTCGGTGAACTGGTTGAACACGCGGTAGTCGCCCAGCTCCCCGGGGTTGTTCACGGCCAGCTCCACGCACTGCAGCGTGTCGCGGATGTTGAGGAATCCGCGCGTCTGGCCGCCCTTGCCGTACACGGTCAGCGGGTGACCGATCACGGCCTGGACGCAGAAGCGGTTCAGCGCGGTGCCGAAGATCTCGTCGTAGTCGAAGCGGGTCAGCAAGCGCTCGTCAAGGGCGGTCTCGTCGGTCTCGAGCCCGTACACGACCCCCTGGTTCAGGTCGGTTGCGCGCAGGCCCCAGATGCGACACGCGAAGTGGATGTTGTGCGAGTCGTGGACCTTCGACAGGTGGTACAGCGAGCCCGGCACCTTGGGGAAGGGCAGCGTGTCGGAGCGGCCCTTGTGGTGGATCTCGATGAACCCTTCCTCGATGTCGATGTTGGGCGTTCCGTACTCGCCCATCGTGCCCAGCTTCACGAGATGGCAGTCCGGCACCCGGTCGCGCATCGAGAACAGCAGGTTGAGGTTGCCGATCACGTTCGTGTGCTGGGTCTCCACCGCGTGCCGGCGGGAGATCATCGAGTACGGCGCCGAGGGCTGCTCACCGTAGTGCACGACCGCCTCGGGCAGCGTCTCGGCCACGACGCGGTCGAGGAACTCGCCGTCCTGGATGTTGCCTACGAAGGGCACGATCTCGCGCCCGGACACGTCCCGCCACGCGTCGATGCGCTCCGCCAGGGAGTGGATCGGGGTGAGGGAGTCGGTCGAGTGCTCGTGGTGCCAGCGGCGCCGCGAGAAGTTGTCGACGGCGAACACCTCGTGCCCGCGCGCTGAGAAGCGCATCGCGGTCGGCCAGCCGAGATACCCGTCACCGCCCAGGATCAGGATCCGCATGGTCGGCCGCAGGGTAGCGGACGGGGGCGCCGAACGGATGAGCCCGGTTCACCACGGTGATCGCGGACCTGGCAGTCGCGACCACTAGCATCCCGTGACCGATGGCGCTCGGCTCCTTCGCCAGCCGCGCCCGGCAGCGGGCGCGCACGCTTCCCGAGCGGCACGGCGGCCTCGCGATCCTGATCGCGCTGGCGCTCGTCGTGGCGCTCGGCTTCGGCCTGCGCCTGGATGCCGCGCTGAACCCGTCGCTGGACCTTGGCGAGGGCACGATCGTCGCGTACCAGGGCAACGACTCGAGGTCGTACGCCGAGATCGCGGAGTCCCTGTACGAGACGGGGCGCTACGGGACCCCGGAGATGCGCAACCCCACGGACTGGTCTCCGGGCGCCCCGATCTTCTACGCCGGGGTCTACTACCTGACCGGCGGCGTGGACCCGGAGCTCGCCCGCGCCGCGGTGGCGGTGCTGGGTGCGCTGATGGTCCTGTTCGTATACCTGCTCGGGCGCCGGCTGGCCGGGCCTGCGGTCGGGGTGGGCGCCGCGCTGCTGGCCGCGATCTACCCGGTGTTCATAGACAACAGCGAGCAGTTCGTGAGCGAGCCGATCGCGGCCTTCACGCTGTCAGGCGCCGTGCTGGGGATGTTCTGGGCCGCCGATCCCGGCCGCACCACCTGGGCGTGGGTACTGCCGGGCGCGTTGCTCGGGGCCACCGCGCTGACGCGGCCGGAGTATCTGATCTTTGCGGGCATCCTCGGCCTGGTCGTGCTCGCGAAGATGGCACGCGACCGTGGCCTGAAGCTCGGTGTGGCGTCGCTGGCGCTGTTCGTCGCGGCCTTCGCGCTCGTGCTCACGCCGTGGACGCTCCGCAACTTCGTGGTGCTGGATCGCTTCGTTCCGGTCACCACCGGCGCCGGCAAGGCCCTGTTCGTCGCCACCTACCTGCCCGGCGACGGCCGCCAGCTGCGGGTGAAGAGAGAGCTGATCCGGCGGTTCGAGGGCAAGCGCGAGGTCACCGACCGCGAGGTCGCCGACACGCAGATGAAGGACCTGCTCGACAAGGTGGCGCGCAAGTACCCCGACCTCGAGCGCGACGCTGCGCTGGGGAGGATCGGTCGCGAGAACTTCCGCAAGTACGTGCGCGAGGAGCCGGTCGAGTACGCCGGCATGGTGGTGACGAAGATGTGGAACGTGTGGCGGCGCGGCTCCGGGCCGACCATGCGAGCCGGTGGCTGGATCGCGTTCCACTACGCGATGCTCTGCCTTGCGGTCGTGGGCCTGGCGGTGCTCGCATGGCGGCGGCGCTGGGAAGCGCTGGTGCTGGCGACCCTGATCGGCGGGATCACCGTGCTGGGCGGCCTGCTGCTCGCCGTGCCGCGCCGCAACGTGCCGCTGATGCCGCTGGTGCTGACCCTTGCGGCCGCAGGGGCCGTGTGGCTCGCGATCACCGCCGGCGGCTGGCTGGCGGAGCGCCGCCGCGCTCGCAGACGGGTGCCCGGGCAGCGCGTGCGCGAGGCGTAGAGCCCAGGGTGGCCGGAGGTCGGCAGAGGCCGCTAGGATCGAGCCTGGAGGCTCTTGGCGGTGGGTTCGAGGACATGGGGTGGGCTGGCGATCCTGGTCGCGGCCTTGGCGTGCGCGCTGGTGGCCCAGACGGGCTCCGCGCAGACGGTGACGGAGAGGCTGCCGGACCTGGTCGCCGACCCGCCGGCGCGGCCGATCATCCAGACGTACGCGCACCCTGACGGCACGACGCATCTGCTGCTGCGCTTCGACGGGTTCGTGCACAACCGCGGAGTGGGCGCGTTCGAGATGCGCGGCTCGCAGCGCGTCGACACGGTGATGGATCTGACGCAGCAGCGCATCTACCGCAGCGACGGCAGCTTCTTCGACGACGCCAGCCGCGACCCCGAGATCATCTGGGAGCCCGAGGACGGCCACAACCACTGGCACCTGAAGGACGCGGCGCGCTACTCGCTGTGGAACTCGGACAAGACGGCTGAGGTGGCACCCGCGCTGAAGGTCGGCTTCTGCCTGATCGACAGCACGCGGATCGAGACCCACGGGCCATCCTCCCGCGTGTACACCACGGCGATGAACAACTTCTGCGGCGAGGATGAGCCGCAGCGCTCGAGCATCGTCGAGGGGGTCTCCGCCGGCTGGCGCGACCTGTACGACCGCACGCTCGCCTTCCAGTGGGTGGACGTGACGGACGTCCAGCCCGGCGTCTACTGGCTGCGCTCCGAGATCGATCCCGAGGACTTCGTGCGTGAGAGCGACGAGGTCAACGCGGCCTCTTTCGCCGCGTCGAGCTCGACGATCCCCGGCTACCGCGCCCGGCCGGTCAGCGCGGGCGTCGTGAACGCGTCGGGCTCGACCACCATCAACCTCTCCACCGACTCCTTCGGGTCCAACCTGGGCGCGCGGTCCTTCAGGATCATCGCGCCGCCCCGACACGGGCGCCTGAGCCAGCCCAGCGGCCCGACGTTCTCGGGGTCCAGCCTCGTGTACACCCCGGACCCGGGTTGGGTCGGCCCGGACACCTTCCTCTACGAGGCACGCGACAGCACGAGCGCGTTCCCGCGCTATCCGGCCGCGGCGGCGGTGACGCTGAACGTGGGCGGGGTATCCCCGAGCGTCGCCCTTTCGGGCGCGCCCGCGAGCATGACGGCGGGGACCAGCGCGCGCCTGTTCGCGGCCGTGATCGCCGACAGCCCGCGCGTCGAGTGGACGATCGACGGCATCTCGGGCGGCTCAGCCCAGGTCGGCAGCGTCGACCCGACCGGCCTCTACCTCGCGCCGGCGCAGGCGCCGCCGTCCGGCAGCGTCACCATCCGCGCCACGAGCCCCAGCGGCGCCTTCGACGAGGTGACGATCGACATCACCGACCCGCCGCCTGCCCAACCCGCGCCGACCAGTGCCGCCGAGCTGGCCTCGATCGAGAGCCCAGCGCCGTCGGCCGCGCCGCCGACGTCGCTCGAGCAGCAAGGCCTGTACGGGGTCGGCGCCGTGTTGGACGGCCGCTTCCTGCTCGTGAGCGCGCGGTCCGGAACGGCCGGCGTCGTGCGCACACGCGCGCGCAACGGCAACCGCAAGCTGGGGCGGTGTCGCATCCGCACTCCCGCGGAGCGCCCGCTGACGTGCCGGGTACGGATACCGCGCTCGGTCGCCGCGATGAAGACGCGAGCCGTGCTCACGCTGCGCGTGGGCGGCCGGTTGGTCGAGGTCGTGCAGGCAGACGCGCAGCGCCGCGACCACCACCCCTAGATGGTTGATTCCAAATTGCGCTCGTCGTACGACGAGGTGGCATCTTGCCCACGCCCCGCTTCCACAGCTCCCGGCCCGCGACGGGGGCGAATTGAGGAGTCGTCCGGTTGCGCCGACCGCACCGCTCGCGGGGCGCGGCCAGGCCGGTCCTCAGGGCGGCGGCAGCCCGAATGCCTCCGTGGCTGCGCGCCGGTCGCTGAACACCTGCAACCGCGCGGCGAGGCCGTCCCGCGCCGTCCACAGGTGCGCCCAGCGCTCGTCCAGCTCGATCCCGCTGTCCCGGGCGCGGCTGCGCACACGCACGAACGCGAGCACCTGATCGTCGCGCTCGACGAGGTCCTCGAGCTCGATGCGGAACTCGTCCCAGGCGTCCATCAGCGTCTCGAGAAACTCGCGCACCTGATCGTGCCCGCGAAACGGGCCGCCCAGCAGCGTTCCTTCCATCGGCATCCACTCCATGTCGGGGTGCAGCAGCGAGAAGAGCTCCTCCCAGTCACGGCGGTTCCAGGCGTCGTAGCCGCGGCGCAGGCGCTCGAGGGTCTCGCTCACGCCTATGCGAGCGCCGGCGTCTCCGGCAGTCGCGCCAGCGCCGACTCCATCTCCTCCGCGGAGAACTCCGGGTCCTCCAGCTCGCCGGCGAGGTATGCGTCGTAGGCGGAGAGGTCGAAGTGGCCGTGGCCGCAGAGGTTGAACAGGATCACGCGCTCCTCGCCCGCCTCGCGTGCCGCCTCCGCCTCGTCGAACACAGCGCGGATCGCGTGGGCCGGCTCGGGTGCGGGGATGATGCCCTCCGCCCGCGCGAAGCGCACGGCCGCCTCGAACGTCTCGTTCTGCCGGAACGCGCGGGCGCCGACCAGGCCGGCGTGCACGAGCCCGCACAGCAGCGGCGCGTCGCCGTGGTAGCGCAAGCCGCCGGCGTGCATCGGGGGCGGCACGAAGTCGTGCCCGAGCGTGTACATCGGCAGCAGCGGCGTCATGCCCATCGTGTCGCCGAAGTCGTACCGGTACGTGCCGCGCGTGAGCGTGGGACAGGCCGCGGGCTCGGCGGCCACGAACCGGGTCTGCCTGCCCTCGCGCAGGGTCGCCCGCACGTACGGAGCGATGATGCCGGCGAAATTGGACCCGCCGCCGACGCAGCCGACGACCACGTCGGGATATTCGCCCGCCTTCTCCATCTGCGCCAGCGACTCCTGGCCCACGACGGTCTGGTGGAGCAGCACATGGTTCAACACCGACCCGAGCGCGTAGTTGGTGGCCTCGTCGCCGGCCGCGACCTCGACCGCCTCGGAGATCGCGATGCCCAGCGAGCCGGTCGGGTGTGATGCCTGCGCACCGCCCGCCTCCGTCCGGTCCGAGGGGCTGCGGTGGACCGTGCCGCCCCAGGTCTCGATCATCGCCCGGCGATACGGCTTCTGGTCGAACGAGACGCCGACCATGAACACCTCGCACTCGAGCCCGAACATCCGGCAGGCGAGCGCCAGCGCCGATCCCCATTGCCCCGCGCCGGTCTCGGTCGCCAACTTGCGGATGCCCTCGCGCTGGTTGTAGTAGGCCTGCGCGACGGCGGTGTTCGGCTTGTGGGAGCCGGCCGGCGAGGTGCCCTCGTACTTGAAGTAGATCCGGGCGGGCGTCTCCAGAGCCTGCTCCAGGCGTCGGGCCCGGTAGAGGGGGGTTGGCCTCCACAGCCTGTACACGTCGAGGACCGGGCCCGGGATGTCGATCCACTGGTCGGTGGAGACCTCCTGCTCGATGAGGGCCATCGGGAACAGCGCCTCCAGGAGGTCGGGGGTGACCGGCTCCTTGGTCCCCGGGTGGAGCGGCGGGAGGGGCTGCATCCCGGCCCCCACGATGTCCGGCATGATGTTGTACCAGGCCGAAGGAAGCTCGTCGGCGCTGAGGTTGAACTGCACGGGGTCGGCCATGCTAGGAGCCTCCTTCGGTCGGAAGCCGCAGTATGCGAGCGCCCTCACGCTTCGTCAAGCGGGGGTTCCCTGCGCGTGTAGGAACTTCGGCCGACGGAGTGACCCACGAAATTGGGGAAATCGCCCGATTCCATGGCCATCCTCGACGGTGCCATGCTCCGCCGGATGCGCGCGGTCGGCCCACCTACGACGATCACCCCTCGGATGCGCGAGGTGCTGGCGCTCATGGCCGAGGGTATGACGAACCGGGAGATCGCCTACGAGCTGGGCCTCTCGCCGTTCACCGTGAAGAACTACATCGAGCGCATCTACGAGCGCATGGGCGCCCTCGATCGCGTCCAGGCGGTCTCCAAGGCCCTCCGCGAAGGCATCATCGAGTAGCCGGCCCCCCGGTGGCCGCCCTACACTCCTTCCGTGGAGCTCGATGGCGCCAGCGTGCTGCTGACCGGAGGGTCTCGGGGCCTGGGCCCCTACATCGCCCGGGCCCTGCTCCGCCGGGGCGCTCGGGTCACGCTGGCTGCCCGCTCAGCCGAGGACCTCCGGCGGGTCCGCGACACGCTGGACCCCGACCGGGTCGCGACCGTCAGCGGAGACGTCACCAACGAGGACGATCGGAACACCATGGTCGCCGACGCCGAGGCCGCGTTCGGCCCCCTCGATGTCCTGGTCAACAACGCCGGCATCGAGAGCGTCCTGCCCTTCGAGCGCTACGGGGAGGATGAGATCAGCGCCATGATCACGGTGAACCTGGACGCCCCGATCCAGCTCTGTCGCCTGGTGGTGCCGGGGATGGTGGACCGACGCCGCGGCCACGTGGTCAACATGGCCTCGCTGGCCGGCAAGGTCGCCGTCCCCTACAACACCGTGTACTCCGGCACGAAGCACGGCCTGGTCGGCTTCACCTACTCGCTCCGGGCCGAGCTCCACGGCACCAGGGTGAGCGCCTCGGTGGTGTGTCCCGGGTTCGTCAGCGAGTCCGGCATGTTCGCGGATCGGGCCCATCCCCAGGTCCCGCGGGGCAGCGGGACGTGGACCACCCCGAGGAAGGTCGCCGCAGCGACGGTCCGGGCGATCGAGCACGACCTGGCGGACGTGATCGTGTCCGGGGCG
>JBOGZM010000379.1:0-3864 GCA_050697255.1 Solirubrobacterales bacterium | reverse complement strand
GCTGGGAGCGGCGCCCGACGCGCTCGCGATCCCGGTCGGCAACGCGGGCAACGTGACCGCGTGGTGGAAGGGCTTCGTGGAGTACGGCCAGGGCCGTCCGACCCTGTACGGCTTTCAGGCAGAGGGCGCCGCCCCGATCGTACTCGGCCGGCCGGTGGACCATCCCGAGACCGTGGCGTCGGCGATCCGGATCGGCAACCCGGCCCGCTGGCAGGAGGCCGTGGCGGCGCTGGACGAGTCCGGCGGGCGCATCGACGCGGTCAGCGACGCCGAGATCATCGACGCGCAGCGGTGGCTCGCCTCCTACGAGGGCGTGTTCTGCGAGCCGGCCTCGGCGGCTTGCGTGGCGGGCGTGCTGAAATCGCCTCCGGCGGGCGCCGCGCTGCTCGTCTGCGTGCTCACCGGGCATGGGCTGAAGGACCCGGAGACGGCGCTCGCAGCCGTGCCCGAGGTGATCGCGGTCGACCCCGATCTGCGCGAGGTGGAGCGGGCGGTGCTCGCCTGATGGGACGCCGGCGGCGGGTCCGCGTGCCCGGCTCCTCGGCGAACCTCGGCCCCGGCTTCGATTCGATGGCGGCCGCGGTGTCCGTGCACCTCGAGCTGGAGGTGGAGGAGACCGGCACGTTCGCGGTCGACCCCGGCGACCCCGCTCTGCCCGCGGACGAGTCGAACCTGTGCGTGCGGGCGTTCGCCGACCTCCACCCGGTGCACGGCCTGACCTTCCGGGTGCGCTCGGACATCCCGCTCGAGGCGGGACTCGGGTCGAGCGGCGCCGCGATCGTGGCTGCACTGGTCGCCGCGGACCACATGTACGAGCTGGCGCTCCCGCGCGAAGAGATGATGGACCGCGCCGCGGCAATCGAAGGTCATCCGGACAACGTGGCGGCGTCTCTTCACGGGGGCTTCGTGGTGTGCGCGGACGGCGAAGTGACCGTGGTCGAGCCGCCGTCCGGCCTCGAGGCCGTGGCGGTCGTGCCTTCGGACCCGGTGCCGACGGGCGAGGCGCGCGCGGCGCTGCCCGCGGATGTGCCGCTCGCCGACGCGACCTTCAACGCCGCCCACGCGGCGACGCTCGCGCTCGGCCTCGCGCGGGGCGACCTCGCGCTGATCGCACGGGGCCTCGAGGACCGCCTCCACCAGCCCCGTCGCAGACACCTTTATCCACGCTCGATGGAGCTGATCGAGCGCGCCCGCGAGCTCGGCGCGCTCGGCGCGACGATCTCCGGCGCTGGCCCGACAGTGCTCTTCTGGGTGTTCTTCGAGCAGACCGGCGCCGTGGTGGACCGCCTCCGCGAGGAGGTCGGCGGCTGGGCCGACGTGCGGCGCCTCAACTTCGTCGTGCAGGGCGCCGACGTCGCGGAGCTGTAGCTCCCCGGGACTAAGGCACGAATAGCCCGGGCACGGCGAACGGCTCGTTGTCCGGATGGTTGGTCAGCCGTGTCTCGGCGGACCCGTCGGCGGCCACGCCATAGATCTCGGGGTTGCCGTCCCTCCCCCGGGCGCCCGAGGCAAGCGGGGACGCACGCGTTTGTGAGCGGCCCCTTGACGGCCCGCTTGGCCCGGAATAGGCTTGGCCTTCCAAAGGGAGGGACCAATTTCGGCCAAGCGCCACGCGGCGGTAGCCACGTGTCTCGCCATGGTGCTTTCGCTCCTCGGTGCGGCGGTCGCCCAGGCCGCGTTCCCGGGCCTGAACGGGCAGATCGCCACCGGCGTGGGAGACATCAGGACCGTGTTCCCGGACGGCACCGGCGTGCGGACCATCATCCCCAACGCGCGCGACCCGGCCTGGTCGCCCGATGGCCTCAAGCTGGCGTGGGCAGCGCCGTCCAACCTGGGCACCTCGACTCTTTACGCCGGTAACGCGGACGGCTCGGGCGCGGTCCAGCTCACCTCCGAGTTCGGCGCGACGCGCGAGCCCGCATGGTCGCCCGACGGCACGATGGTCGCGTTTTCCCGGGGCGGCGACATCTGGACGGTTGGTGTCTACGGGACCGGGGAGACGAATCTCACGACCACCACGAACCTGAACGAGACCAGCCCGGCCTGGTCGCCGGACGGCACGAAGATCGCCTTTACGAGGATCTCGACTCCCCCGCCTGCGACGTCGAACTTCGACATCTACGTGATGAACGCCGACGGCACGGGCGTGACGCAATTGACGACCAACCCCGACGCCGACCGGGCCCCCAACTGGTCGCCGGACGGGACCAAGATCGCGTTTGCCAGCGAGGGCGCGCTGGGTGGCGGCATCTTCCGGATCAGCCCGGACGGCAGCGGGCGCACACTGATGATCTCCGACGTGCGGGCGATGTGGCCGGCATGGTCGCCGGATGGCACGAAGATCGCCTACTTCACGAACTACACCGCGGGCGGGGAGACACACGTGAGCGACCTCGACGGCTCGAACGACATCGTCGTGACCGCGGGCGCGAACCCCGACTGGCAGCCGCTGCTCTTCCCGGGGTACGCGCGGCCCCGCAGCGCGTCGCCGCTGCGGGTGTCGCTAGTGCCGACCTACAACCTGTGCTTCTCCCCGAATCGCACGCACGGACCGCCGCTCGCGTTCGGCTCCTGCAATCCGCCATCGCAACAGTCCAACACCCTCATCGTCGGCAGTCCGGACGCGAACGGGGAGGTGGCGAACTCGGTCGCCTCGGCTCGCCTCGCGACGATCCCGGGCGATGTGACGACGCTCCCGGACGAGGCCGACGTGGCGGTGGAGATGAGCGCGACCGACATCCGCTGCCGGGCGGCCAACGCCGCCTGCCCGGGGGGCGCGCTGTCGGACTACGCGGGCACGCTGCTGCTCACGGCGAGCTTGAGAGTCTCCGACAAGTTCGGGGGTCCTTCCGGGAACGAGCCGGTCACCGTGCAGGACGACGCGTCCTTGAGGGTGCCGGTCCCGTGCACAGCTACTCCTGACCCCGACACGGGCGCGACCTGCTCGCTCGCGACCACGGCGGACGCGGTCACGCCGGGCCTCGTCCAGGAGCTTGGCCGCACGATGTGGCAGCTGGGAGCAGTGGACGTCTACGACGCCGGGCCGAACGGCACCGGCTACGCGAACTGCCCGCCGACGTGCGGCAACGGCGACGAGGCAGTGTTTCTACGCCAAGGCCTCTTTATCCCGTGAGGGCTGGGCGGCGTCGGCCTCCGCCAGCCTGACCGCCTCGGCGATCCTGTCCCGGTTGCCGCGCTGCGTGAGCGGCTGCAGGATCCCGCGCAGCCAGGTCATCGGCAGCACCCAGCGCGGCGCCCACACCTTGTCGGCGCGGCGTGTCACGCCCCGCTCGATCGCACGGCCCGCCGCCGACAGCGGCGCCGTCTTGCTGAACGGCCCGGGGGTGGCATCACGCAGCACGTTGGCGGCGGGGCTGTCGAGACCTTCCCGCACCATGTCCGTGTCGATGAAGCTGAAGTAGGCGACGCCCACGCGTGTGCCCGTGTGCGCGATCTCGGCCCGCAGGCTGTCCGCGAAGGCCTCCACGCCAGCCTTCGTCGCCGCGTAGTGGGCGAGCATCGGCGGGTGCAGCGCCGCGGCGAGCGAGGCGATCGGGAGGATGTATCCCCTGCGCGCGACGACGTGCGGCAACGTCGTGCGCACCGTGCGCCACACGCCCATGAGGTTTACCTCGATCGTGCGCTCGAAGTCCCCGGGATCGATCGTAGCCACCGTGCCGAACGGGGCGATGCCGGCATTCGCGATCACGACGTCGATGCCGCCGAAGCGCTCGACGGTCGCGTCCACCGCCGCCCGGAGGGCGTCCCAGTCCGTCACGTCGGCCTCGTACCAGGCAGCGCTCGGCCCGAGCTCGGCGGCGACCTGCGCGAGCAGCTCCGGCTCGAGGCCGACCAGCGACACGC
>JBOGZM010000378.1:0-6169 GCA_050697255.1 Solirubrobacterales bacterium | reverse complement strand
GCCTACGACCACTGCCTGATGGCGCATCGCACGGATTCGCGCTGGATCGCCTTCATCGACGCGGACGAGTTCCTGTTCTCGCCGCAGCTGCGGCCACTGCCCGGGGTGCTGCGCGACTACGAGGGATTTCCGGCGGTGGGGGTCAACCGCGCCACCTTCGGAACGTCGGGACACCGCACCAGGCCCGCAGGGCTCCTGATCGACAGCTACCTCCGCCGCGGCGGGCGCAATCGCTTCATGAAGAGCATCGTTCAGCCGAGCACGGCGATCCGGTGTCTCAGCGCTCATCGCTTCGAGTACCGGTATCGCCTTGCGGTGGACGAGAACGGATACCCGATCCACCGTGACGCGACGAAGTCGGTCTCGTTCGAGCGGTTGCGGATCAACCACTACTACACGAAGTCGGAGGCGGAGCTGCGCGAGAAGCTCAGCGCGGCAAGGCCGGACTACGGACAGGCGCGAGCGGGGAGCTGGGAGATCGTCAAGGGCCAGTTCAACGACGAGCACGATGACCTGATCAGTGCCTATGGCTCGCAGGTGCGCGCCGCGCTCGAGGGCCGGCGCGGCGCCCGGCCGCCTGCCGGCGCCTGAGACGATTAACGGATCGAGATCGATCCCGACACGCTGACCGTCCGCATGGACTGGCACGGCTACGGCCTCGACCAGGTCGAGACCTGGGCCGACCGGATCGTCGAGGCGGCTTGGAACAACGGGTTCGAATGGGTCGACTTCGTCCACGGTGCGCCCGACATCGCGGTCAGAGGATCGCTCGGCTGGGAGGGCGGGCAGGCCGCAGGTCGCGGCACGATCAAGCAGCTGCTGCGGAAGCGGCTGTTCGGCAACCGCTGGCACCGCTGGGCGCGGGAGCGCCGGGAGGGTATGCACCGCGTCGAGGACGGCCGCATGCTGATCGCGCTGCGCGACAATCCACGGCCGAGCCGGCGGGCGAGGTGGCCGCTGGTGCCACCGCCGATGCACGGCTCCCAGCCATGACGCACATGCAGGCCGGCATCTACGCCCCCGAGTTCCCACCCGGGACGACGTGGGTCAACGCCGCGTTCATGCGGATGGGCACGCTGCTGGGCCAGAATGCGGCGCTGGTCTGGTTCTGGGACTACACGAGCCTGAACTCGATTCGCGCTCTCCCCTACTTGCGCGAATGGCACAAGCGCTACGCGGCACGCGGCCTCAAGGTGATCGGCGTCCACTCGCCGCAGTTCGAGTTCGGTCGCGGACCGCAGCGCGTCGAGGAGGCGGCCGCACGCCTCGACGTCCCGTTTCCCGTCGCCGCCGACGGCGACTACGCGATCTGGCGCCTGTACGGGAACGAGGTCTGGCCGGCGCTCTACCTGTGGGACCGGACCGGCACCCTGCGCTACCACCACTTCGCCGAGGGCGCATACCGCGAGACCGAGCTCGCCATCCAGATGGCGCTGCGCGAGATCGACGCAGACGTCGAGCTGCCCGAGCCGATGCTCCCGCTGCGTCCCACCGACGTGCCGGGCGCGCTCGTCGAGCCACCCACACCGCACCAGTACCTCGAGCCCGACCGCTCGGGCCGGCCCGTCCAGGCCGCCGAGCAGCTCTCGATCCACTACGCCGGCGCGGGCGCCGCGGCGGTCCTCGACGGCCGGGGTGGCGTCGACGTGCTGCTGAACGGCGAGTGGGTCCGCACGCTCGAGCTCGACGGGCCGCGCCTCTACGAAATCGTCAACACGAGCCACCACCAGCGCCACGAGCTGACCCTCGTGTTCGACGAGCCGGCGCTGGCCTACGCGTTCAGCTTCGCGCCGGGTCCGGCCCGCAGCGCGTGATCGGCCGCGCTCGCCGCCGCGCGGTTTAGCCGGCCGAACCGTGGGTAGCCATCAGGTCAGACCCAACCCGAAGGAGCGATGAAAATGGCGCGAACTGCACGCGAAATGATGACCGAGGACTGCAAGTGCGTCGGGGAGAACGAGACGATTGTCGACGCCGCGCACAAGCTCGCGGCGCTGAACGTCGGTGCCCTGCCGATCTGCGGTGAGGACGATCGGCTGAAGGGCATGCTCACCGATCGAGACATCGTCGTGAAGGTGCTGGCGCAGGGCAAGGACCCGGGCTCGACGAGGGCCGGCGAATTGGGCGAGGGGACACCGACGTGGGTGAGCACTGACGCGTCCGAGGACGAGGTCCTCCAGAGCATGCGCGATCACGAGATCCGGCGGCTGCCCGTCATCGACGAGGACAAGCGGCTCGTCGGGATCATCGCGCAGGCCGACGTGGCGACGAACCTCTCGGAGAAGCGCACCGGCGAAGTCGTCGAGGCGATCTCGGCCGCTGCACCCAACAACTGAACTGCGTCAGAACTCGTAGCCGTACCTGTCGATCATCAGCCGCGCCTTTTGCGCAACCAGATCGCGCAGCTCGTCGTCGTAGTACTCGCGGTATGGGGCGCGCTTGGTCGTGTGCTTGGGCGGCTCCGTGCTGACCCGCTCTGCGAAGGCCCGACTGACCGGAACGTCGTGCCGTTCGAGATAGTCGAGGAAGTCTTCCCGAAGCCGTTCGTACTTTCCCACCTCGATGTGTCCTGACTCGATGCCGCTCCCGGTCAGCTGGATGAAGCGCGCCGTGTGGTGGTCCACGTCGAGCTTCTGCATGATCGGTTTCGTGGCCGGGTTCTCGTAGTTTTCCCCCACACAGCAGTTGACGACCGTCTGCCGGAAGTCGTTGCGGCCGCGGTCGAAGGCGCTGACCCACATCGGCCCCGACCGCTCCTCGCGATAGTGCTGAGTCTGGTGGTGATACCACGAGACGTACCAGTCCCATGGATTGCGCACGAAGCACAACATCGGCAGGTCCGAGAAGTCATCCGCGATCTCCTCGTAGGGCGTATGGAGATTCAGCGCGTTGCGGATCAACCAGTTCCGGGGAAGGTGCGCGAAGCAGACGTCGCGGATGAAGTTCCCGCCCGTCCTGGGAATGTGGATGAGGACGAAGTACCTCGTGATCAGCATCCACTCGTGCTTTGGCACGTGATCCGGGCGAAATGTGGGCCAACTCACTGCCATGGGTTAACCGTACCAGCGGCATCGCGGCTCACACCGGGGGTCGCACTCACCTGGCAGGGCTATCCGCGGGCGAGGTTCGAGCGTTCGAAGAATGCCGCCTCCGCCGTGCCCAGCTGCGTGGTCGGCGGGTCCCCGTACAGCCACTCGCGGGCGATACGGTGCCAGTTGGCGGTCGCCTCGAGCTGTCCCAGCACGGCGAGCGTGAGGCCCTCCATGCGGCGCGCGAACATCGTCTGGGGCGGGATCGTCTGGCGCCGCATCAGCTCCCAGAACCGCGAGTGCGGCGCGCTCACGTCGATCATCACCTGACGGACGTAGTCACGGTCGACGGTGAACTCGCGATCGAACGCATACCACCCCGCGGCCGCCTCGAAGTGCTCCTGGACCGCCTCGGCGGCGATCAGCTCGTCCGTCGGGTCGAAGAAACCCATCGCGGCGAGCGCCGCGTGCAGGCGCCCGGAGTCGCGGTCGATGCCGGCGCGCATCACGGCAAGCTCCGCGTCGACCTGCTCGCGCGAGATCCGCTTCGCCATCCCGAAGTCGAGGAACGCCACGCGGCCGTCGGCCAGCAGCAGGTAGTTGCCCGGGTGCGGGTCGGCCGAGAAGCGCCGGGTGCGGTAGAGCGACCCGAGGAAGAACCGGAACACGATCTCGCCGAACCGGTCGCGGTCCGCCCGCGGCAGCTCCTTCACCTGCTCGAATCCGAGGCCCTCGACGTACTCGGTCACGAGCACGTGCTCGCTCGACAGGCTCGTGACGACCTCGGGTATCACGACGAACGGGTGCCCCCGCCAGGTGCGCGCGAACGCGCGGTGGGTCTGCGCCTCGAGCTCGTAGTCGAGCTCCTCGGTGAGGCGCTCCCGGATCTCCGCCGCCATCGCCTTCGGGTCCATGCCCGGCGCCATCATCTTCGCGACGCGCAGGATCAGGCCCAGGTTCTGGAGGTCGGCGCGCACGGCGCGCGCGATTCCGGGGTACTGGACCTTGACCGCCACGCGGCGCCCGTCGTGAAGGCGGGCCCGGTACACCTGGCCGATCGACGCGGCCGCGAACGCCTCCGGCTCGAACTCGGCGAACACGTCCTCGAGCCGCTGACCGCGGTCGGACTCGAGCACCCGGCGCATCTCCTCGAACGGCACACGCGGCGCGGAGTCGCGCAACTCGGCCAGCTTCTCCTCCAGGCGCCTGTGAACCTCCGGCGGCAGTGCGCCCGAGTCGACGAACGACGCCACCTGACCGATCTTCATCGCGGCGCCCTTCATCTGGCCGAGCACGTCGAGGATGCGCTCCGCCATCTGGACCTGGCGCCGCTCGGCGGCCTCGCGTCGCCTGCCGTCCGACCGCGTCAGGTCGGCGGCGCGGGCTGCGTACGAGCGCGCCGCCTGGCCTCCCGCAAGACCGCCGATGCGGGCCGTGCGGCGCAGGCGGCCGGTGGGGATCGGGTCCTTGGCCATGCCTGTCCAACCTAGCGGGCGGCAGGTACCGTGCGAAGCGACCGTGGCCCTGGGGGCCCGGTTCCGGCTAGACTCGCCCCGGGATGAGGCAGGGGAGAGTTGCCGTGCGCCTCGCGCCGCTGCTTGCGGCGGGCGCGCTCCTGCTCCACAGGCTGAACGGCTTGGCCGGCGGCGACGCGCCGGCCGGCCACGGCCATTCGTACCTGCCGCTCGCGGCGGCCCTCGTCACGGTGCTGCTGGCGCTCACGTGCGCCACGTTCGTGCGGGAGCTGTGGCAGGCATCGCGGGGCCACGTCGCCACTGCGCCGCAGCGCTCGTTCGCCGTTCTGTGGCTGCTCGCATCGGCCGCCCTCCTCTCGACGTTCGCGCTCCAGGAGTGGATCGAGGGCTGGGTCACGCCGGGGCATCCGGCGACGGTCGCGCACGCCCTCGCGCACCTCGGCTGGGTGGCGCCGGCGCTGGCGGTCGCGCTCGGGGCCGTGATCGCACTCCTCCTCCGCGCCTCGCGCACCGCAATCGTGCTTCTCGCCCGGCGGCATGCCGCTCGCCGGACCCCTCGCGCGCAACGGGGACGGTGGGCACCAGCTCCGCCGCCCGCGGCCCCGCGCCCCGCGGTGCTGGCCGGCAACCGGGCCGACCGCGCGCCTCCGGGCGCCTCCTTCGCCTAGCGCAGTAGCCGGCCGCGGGGCCGTTCCCCACGGCCGTTGCCTTGCACGTTCGAAGGAGGTTGTCAACATGGGCCGCACAGGCCGAATCAGCGCGTTCGCGTGCTGCACAGCCACGATTCTCTTGACGCTCGGTGCCGATTCGGCACCGAGCCACCAGACGGAGTCCAGCAAGGGCGTCTCGGTCACGATGCACGTGACCCCGGAAGACGAGCCGATCGCAGGGCGATCGTCGAAGATCCTCGTCACCAAGGTCAGGCCGAATCGAGGCAGGTTCTCTTGGAGGTCCTGCAAGTGCTACCTGCGCATCTCCGACTCGACGGGCAGGGTCCTGCTCAACCGGAGGGCAAGGCGGAGGCAGAGCTTCACGTTCCCGCGGGCCAGCGCCTACGAGATCGTGTTCTCCGGGCGCGTGAAGCGCGGCCGGAGCTTCAAGCGCTTCCGCGTCGACTTCGCCATCCGCGCGGGCTAGTGCCCCACTGATACTCGAAGAGGAGATGTGACCGACATGAAGAGGAAGTCCACGATCAGCGCACCGCTGCTCGGGGCTGCGCTGGCAATCGCGGCCCTGATGTCACTCCCCGCGGGCGCGGGCGCGCATGCGACGGTGACCCCGTTCCAGCCGCAGACCAGCCCGCTCACGGCGGCCCGCACGCTGTACGTGCTGCGGGTGCCGAACGAGCACGCGACCAAGGGCACCTACAAGGTGTCGCTGTACGTGCCCGCGGCACTTCAGGAGGCGATCGCCGTGAGGCAGGTCTCCGACTGGAAGGTGAGGCTGCGCCGCAGGGACACCGGCAAGGTCAACGAGGGCGCCAAACTCTACGCGATCGAGAAGATCACGTGGACGGCCAGGAAAGGCGCGACGATCGAGCCCGGCTTCTTCGGCGACTTCTTCCTGCGCTGGCAGAACCCGGTGGCGGCAGGAACGTACTGCTTCCCGGTCAACCAGTACTACAGGGCCACGGGCCGCAAGCGCCAGAAGCCCGAGACCGTGCGCTGG
>JBOGZM010000377.1:0-3886 GCA_050697255.1 Solirubrobacterales bacterium | reverse complement strand
TGCCGGACGATTTGAACGGTCAAAATCCTGGTTGCTGCATTGTTTGAACAAGAGGCGGGGAGATCGGCGGCGCCGCGATTACTGCTTCGCCGCCACCTTCTCGCGCAGGCGTTCCTCCTGCTCTCTGAGCTCGGGCATGAGCTCGGCGCCACAATCTTCCGCCTCGAAAACCTGGCGAATCTCGATCTCGGCTCCCCCGTCAAACGGGGCGCGCTTGACCCATTCGATCGCCTCTTCCTTGGACTTCACCTGAATCAGCCAGAAGCCTGCGACCAGCTCCTTCGTCTCGGTGAAGGGCCCGTCGATCACCTTGCGGTCGCTGCCGGAGAACCTGACGCGCGCGCCTTTCGAGCTCGGTTGGAGCCCCTCACCCGCGAGCATCACGCCGGCCTTCACCAATTCCTCGTTGTACTTCCCCATCTCGGTCAGGAGCTCCTCGCTCGGGAGAACGCCAGCCTCTGAGTCCTTGTCTGCCTTCACCAGGACCATGAATCGCATCGTGTGCCTCCTTCTGGTTGCCGGTTCTATTTACGCGTCGAACGAGGGGCGGCGAGATCGACACGACGAACGAACTTTTTTAGCAGCACCCGCCTGGCGGGCTGTCGGGATACGATCGGCCCTTGGCTGACCGCCTGCACTTCACGGACTCCGATGAGGCCAATGCGCTGATCGCCTCGGATCCGATGGCCCTCCTGATCGGCTTCGTGCTCGACCAGCAGGTCCCCGTGCAGAAGGCGTTCGCCGGGCCGCTGGCGCTGCGGGAGCGCCTCGGCGCGCTCGATGCCGCCACGCTGGCGTCCGCCGATCTCGAGCCCGTGTTCCGCGCCAAGCCGGCGATCCACCGCTACCCAGGGGTGATGGCCCGGCGCGTACACGACCTCGCCGTGCACGTGCGCGACCGCTACGACGGCGATGCCGCACGCGCGTGGACCGACCCGCCGGACTCGGACGCGCTGCGCGCCAACCTGGCCGCTCTCCCCGGCTTTGGGGACATGAAGGTCAAGGCGCTGGGCGCGGTCCTCGCCAAGCGCTTTGGCGTGGACGCCGCCCGCGACCTCGTGCCGTGGCATCCGACGCTCGGTGACGTCGACTCCCCGCAGGCGCTCATCGAGTACCAGGCGGCCAAACGCGTGCACAAGGGCGAATGGTCGAAGGCTCAGGCGCGCTCGTAGGCGGCAGCGCGCCGTCTCCGGTCATCGCTTCGGCTGCCAGAAGGCGAGCTCCCCACCGGCCGGCGTGGCGATCACGCTGCGCCAGCCGGCCGGACCCTCGCGGGGCTCGAGCAGGACCGCGGCTCCGAGCGCACGCGCGCGCTCCGTGGCCTCGCAGATCTGGGCGACCTCGACGTACGGCAGCCACAGCGGCCGCCGCGTCTCGCACTCGACGATGCCACCGCCGAGCCCGCCGCCCAGCTCGAGCGCCAGGTACGAGCCCCGGCCGGCGTCGATTCGTGTCGCGCGCCAGCGGCAAAGCTGCCCGTAGAGCGCCCGGGCCCCCGGCAGGTCACCGGTGTGGAGCTCCAGATGGACGATCGGGGCCGCGAGATCCAGCGTCACGCCCTATCGACCAGCGCGAGCTGCGAAATTCATCGCTCCGCGATGAGCTCGGGCCGGTTCGCCGGTCTAGTCTTGGAGATGAAGATGAGCGGCGCGGCGGAGAACCTGGCCCCGCCCGAGCGCGAGCTGCTGGCGGCGGCCCGGCGCGGCGACGAGGGCGCCTTCCGGGACCTGGTGGAGCCCCGCCGGCCGGAGCTGCACGCGCACTGCTACCGGATGCTCGGCTCGGTTCACGACGCCGAGGACGCCCTTCAGGAAGTCCTGCTGCGCGCGTGGCGCGGGCTATCAGGCTTCGAGGGCCGCAGCTCGTTTCGCTCCTGGCTTTACCGAATCGCGACCAACATTTCCCTGAACGTGATCGCGAAACGGCCCAAGCGGGTGCTTCCGATCGACTACGGCCCGGCCGCCGATCCCCACGACAGCCCCGGCGAGCCGCTCGTCGAGTCGGTTTGGGTGGAGCCGTATCCCGACGAGAAGGTGGGGCTCGAGCAAGGGCTCGCCGCGCCCGAGGCCGCCTACGAGCAGCGTGAGAGCGTGGAGTTGGCATTCGTCGCGGCGCTCCAGCACCTGCCGGCCAATCAGCGCGCCGCCCTGATCCTGCGCGAGGTGCTCGGCTTCTCCGCCCGCGAGGTCGCGGAGTCGCTCGAGACCACGACCGCGGCGGTGAACAGCGCCCTGCAGCGCGCCCGCCAGACAGTTGACGAGAAGCTCCCCGCCCAAAGCCAGCAGGCCACCCTCCGCGACGTCGGCGACGAGCACCTGCGCGAGATCGTCGAGCGCTACACGGAGGCGTTGCAGCAGGGCGACGTCGATTCCATGGTCGCCATGCTGACCGAGGACGCCGCCTGGTCGATGCCGCCGCTGCCGGGCTGGTACCGGGGCCACGAGGCGGTTGCCGCCTTCCTGACCGACTATCCGATGCGCGAGCGGTGGCGCCACGTTCCGACCCGCGCAAATGGTCAGCTGGCCGTGGGTTGCTACATGTGGAACGAGAAGAGGGAGAGCTACGTCGCGGCCGTCCTCGACGTGCTCACCCTGCGCGGCACGCGGATCGCCGAGGTCACCGGGTTCCTGAGCCCGTGGGTCTTCCGGCGCTTCGGCGAGGCCACGGGGTCCATGACTCCTGAGGCCTTCCGGCGCTTCGGCCTGCCGGACGAGCTTCCCGGGTAGCGGCGATGAGTTCCGGTGCTTGGCCCGGTCTCTAGTTGAAACGACGAGAGGAGCCAGTCATGTTCACGAACACCAGGGCATTCAGCGGTTTCGCCGTGGACGACCTCCAGAAGGCGCGGGAGTTCTACGGCGAGACGCTTGGGCTGAAGACATCCGAGGAATACGACCTGCTGACGCTGCACCTCGCCGGTGACCGGCCCACGCTGGTCTACCCGAAGCCGGACTTCACACCGGCGACCTACACCATCCTGAACTTCCCGGTGGAGGACATCGACAAGGCCGTCGACGAGCTCACTGCCCGTGGCGTGCGCTTCGAGAGGTACGACGGCTTCGAGCAGGACGAGAAGGGCATCTCCCGCGATGAGGGACCGTACATCGCCTGGTTCAGGGACCCGGCCGGCAACGTGCTGTCCGTGCTCCAGGATCGGTAGGCCCCTACCCCGCCGCGCAGAGCGCGATCACTCGAGGTCCCAGCCGAAGTAGACCTCCGTCCTGCAGATCTTGTCGCCTTCGAATGTGAGGACCTCGGTGTTGCGAAACCGCTTCCCGTCGGTCTTCTCGCTCTCGTAGGTCACGACGACCTCATCGCCGGCCTCGACGAGCCGCTTGAAGTCGAAGGACTCGATCAGCTCAGAGTTCGGCCAGCAGCGCTCGAAGTACGTCGCGCGGTCGATTCCCGGGTCGGGAGGGCTGTAGAAGGTGAAGTCGTCGGTCAGAAGCCCCTCGATGACGCGACGGTCGCCGGACTCGTAGGCGCCGTAGGCGTCGCGTACGAGCTTCAAGCGGTCATAGGCAGGCATGTAATGTGCCCCCTCCTTATCTCGTTGGGTCCGTGAGCGTAGACCCCCGCGTCGTGGCCTAGATGATCAGGGCACGGCCGCCAGCCAGGCTCGCACCGCGGCGGCCACCGCTTCGAGGTCCGTCCTCAAGCTGTGGTCGCCCGGCACCTGCACCACCGTGCGGCGCGCGGTGGCGGGCGGAATGCCGAACCGGTCGCGCGCACCCTGCACGACCAGCGTCGGGACCGTCACCTCGTCGAGCTCGGGTAGACGGCTCGGTGTCGCGGCCGCCGCCGACCGGCGTCGGGGCGGCTGGAGCGGGAATGCGAGGCAGAGCACCCCGACGGCGCCGGTGGCCGCCGCGGTGCGGCAGGCCACCCG
>JBOGZM010000376.1:0-4107 GCA_050697255.1 Solirubrobacterales bacterium | reverse complement strand
AGGGAGAACGCCGCCGCGACGCCGGGCCGGGTGGCGTGCAGCGGTGAGCCGGTGGGCCGGAACACGGGCACGAAGGAGCTCATCGGGATCCCCCTTCCGGCGCGGGCAGCGGTCGCGCCCCGTCCGGGCCCGCGGCGACGGCGTAGCGGTTGCGCAGCGTGCCGGTGCCGACCAGGCGCACCGCGCGCTCGAGGCCCGCGTCGTCCACGCCGGACACCGTCCACGTGGGCTGCTGTTCGTCGGAGCGGGTGGCGGCCACGATTCCGCCTCCCGGGCCGAGCGCCTCCACGACGCGGCCATCCGAGTCCAGGACGTCGATCTCATAGCCCGAAGCCCCACGGCGCACCCGCGCGAACACCCCGCTCTCCGCGGGCCCGTCCTCGATCCGGCTCGTGGCCGAGTCCGACCGCACGTCCTCCCAGCGGCCCACCACGAGCCGCAGCAGCTCGTCGCCGGCGGGCGACCCGAGCGCGGCCGTGCTGGGCTCGATGCCGGCTCGCTGCAGCCGCTCGGAAAGCTCCTCGCACCGGTCCCCGGAGTCCCCTGCGCAGTCGATCCGCACCGGGAACCGCTTGCCGTCGGAACCGTGCAGGAACGGCTCGGGGAAGGATCCCACGACAGCGGGGACGCGCATCGCGACGCTCCAGTCCCGGTGGTCCCACCACACGCGGTCCCCACCGAAGACCTCCCGCTCGGCGGCGCCGGTGTCGGCCTCGATGCCGTTCACGTAGTAGAACCAATCACGCCGCACGCCCTCCCGGCTGCCCGAGCGCAGGTCCTCGATCGCGTTCACGAACCGGCCTCCGTACCCCGTGTCCACCTCCGCGTAGCGCTGCAGGAACCGCATCACGGTCTCACCGTCGCGCACCGTGTCGGCGCGCCGCTCGAGCAGCACGCGCCGCCCAAAGTCGCGGGTGGCCGTCAGCGTCGCGCCCTCGGGATCGGAGTCGCCCGCCCCCACGCTGCAGGCGCCCACGGCGAGCCCGGCGAGCACCAGGAGCGCGGCAAGGAGGGCGGGCGGCCGGGGCACGGCTCAGCGCGTCCTGATCCTGACCGGGAAGGCCGGCACCACCCCGTCGGCCGTGGCGGTGAGCGCGTAGCGGCCGGCACCGGGAAGGGTGAGCAGCGCCGAGCCATCGGCGGCGCTCAGCGCGGAGGTGATCTCCCTGCGCCCCGATCTCAGGGTCACGCGCGCGCCCGGGACGGGCCGCCGGGAGCGCTTGTCGTCGTAGCCGAATACGCGCACCGCCAGCGACTCTCCCGCAAGGCCGCTCTTCCGCGCGGGCACGACGCGCAGCGAACGCTGGCATCCGCCGGTCTCGAGGTCCTGCTCGCAGTAGAGCCACGCCATCCTGTCCCCGGACCGCACGCGGCTGTCCGCCGCGCCCCTGCCGGGCGCGCGGTCGTCGACCTTGAAGACCCAGCCGTCCTGCCCGCTGTTGCGCTCCCGCGCGATGCGTGTCACGAACAGCTGCCGCGAGCTGCCGGCGCGGCGCCGCTCACAGCTCCCGTAGTCGCGCACCGCATAGCCGACCTCCTCGCGACCGAGCGCGGCCACGAGCGCCGCTAGCGGAGTCGATGCGGCCACGGCGCACCTGCGCCCCGACGCCCGCACCACCGTCGCGCGCGCACGCACGGTGAGCGGCTCGACGATCACGCCCTTCCTGCCGACCACCATGGCCTGAACGCGGGCGGGCGCCCGTGCCGCGACCACCCTGCGGGCGCGCTTGCGCCGCACGACGTCGAACACGGTGCGGTTCTCGCCCCGTATGAACTGCCTGTTTCGGTTACGCCGGGCGTCGAACACCTTCACGTCGATCACGTAGTGCCCGGGGCCGAGCCGCCGCGGCAGCAGATAGGACCACCTGGCGTCGTTGCCGATCGAGAAGAAGAACGTCTTGCGGCAGTTGCGCCCCACGAACCGCTCGCGCCGCCCGCTCCACCACTGACATCCCCGACCGCGAACGTGCCGGCGGATGGACAGCTTCACCTCCTGCACCCCGCTCTGGTCGTCCCGCGCGGTTCCCCGCAGCAGGCGCGGGCCGCGCCGGTACCTGCGCCCGTTCCGCGGGCCGCTGATGCGCGCCTGCGGAGCCGAGCTGTCCCGCACGAACGAGACCGGGACGACCAGCGGAGCGGTGAACCCGCCACACGTACCCGAACCGGGCGCCTCGACGCACACCTGCCAGGCGTTCGAGCGAATCGAGCCCGGCGCCTCCGCCTTCACCGTCCTTACGCCCGGAGAGTCGAATGTGACCGCAAGCTTCCCATCCGCACCCGTCGACCCCGGCACCCCGGTGACGCGCGCGCCGGAGACCGCCCGACGGTCGGCTCCGCTCGTCACCTCGAGCGAGATGCCCACCCCCACGGTCGCGCGTGAGTCTCCGCGCAGCCGCAGCAGGGGCTGTGTGAACACGTCTCCGAGCGCGAACAACGCCTCATCACCCTGCGCGACCTGCTGCTGACACCCGCCCACGCTCGTGGGCTGGTAGTTGAGCACCGTTCCCCAGAAGCTTGTGCCGCTTCCTTGCTCGGAGCCGATCTGCGTGATGAAGAAATCCCCCGTGGCTTCGAACGTCGACCACGCTCCCTGCCAAGCGAGCGCCGGCGACGAGACCGACGCGTCGTCGAGCGCAGCCGTCATCGTGGGGCCGGGCAGCTGCGGCGGGTCGGCGCTGGTCCCATCGCAGGCATGAGGCCCGTCGCCTTTGTCGATCGTCTTGCCGTCGGTCGTGACGGGTCCTTCGAAGAGCGTTCGCGTCGATCCTTCGACGCGCAGGTTCACGGTCACGGGAGCCGCCCAGGCGGTCCCGCACGACAGCAGTGCGGTGATGAGCAGCACCGGCGCCCACGCCAATCGTCTCATGGAGCCTTCCCTTCCTCGAGGGTGATCACGGCGTCGGGTCGGCGCAGGTATCCTGGCTCCCGGGTCTTTCCGCCGCGCCTTCCCGAGGAAGCGATGCTTCCCAGTGGCTCCCGGACCTTCCATCGGCCCGGATGCGACGGACGCTCCCGGTCACAGTGGCGGGACCGCGCCGGATTCTCACCGGCTTCCCTTCCACCGACCGTTCGGGGGGCAGTCTACCGCCGGCGATCAGCGCCCGCCGTGCCCTACGCTGCGGCGGTGCTCGCGGTCGCCGCCGTCATCCTCGCCGGCTCGGCCGCGGGCGTGCTGACGGCACGGCGACGGCCCGATGCGACGGCGATCGCCGACCGCATGCTGTGGGTGAGCCTGTGGGCGATCCTCCCGGTCGTCACCTTCTTCAACTTCGCGCGGTTCGAGCCGTCGGCCGAGGTCGGCGCGGGGCTGGTGTTCGCCTACCTCGGCCTGGCGACCGCGCTGGCGCTCGCGTGGGCGCTGGCGCGGGGTCCGCTGAGGCTCGAGGGGCACACGCGCGGCGCGTTCATGTGCGCGGCCTTCCACGCCAACACCGGCTTCCTCGGCCTGCCCTTCACCGCCGCGCTGCTCGGACGCGATGCGCTGCCGGAGGCGATCACCTACGACCAGCTCGTCTCAACGCCCTGGCTGCTCGTGGTCGCGTTCTCGATCGGCGCCGTCCACCGCGACGAGCGGCACTCCGCGGAGGGCAGCATTCGCGCATTCCTCTCCCGCAACCCCGCCCTGTACGCGCTCGTCGCGGGCCTGCTGGCCCCGGACGCGCTCGCACCCGGGTGGGCCGTCGACGCCGCGAACGTGCTGGTGGTCGCGCTGGCGCCGCTCGGCTTCTTCGCGCTCGGGGTCTACGCGACCGCGGGCGGCACGAACGCGATCCGGTTCCCCCCGTCCCTCACGGCGCCGGTGACGGCCGCCGTGATCGTGAAGCTGACCGTGCCGGTGGCGGTCGTCGCCGGGTGCGCGGCCCTGATCCACGACGTGCCCGACGCGTTCCTCGTGCAGGCCGCGATGCCGACCGGCCTCAACAGCCTGCTGCTGGTCGCCGCATACAGCCTCGACCGCGCGATCATCTCGGGAGCGATCGTGTACTCGACGCTGGCGGTGCTCGCCTGGGGGCTGGTGGCGCCGGCGGTGTCGTAGCGCCGATCGTCTAGGCTCGGAGCAATGGACCTGCGCGCGACCCAGAAGCCGTTGAAGGAGCGCTACCGCGA
>JBOGZM010000375.1:0-5167 GCA_050697255.1 Solirubrobacterales bacterium | reverse complement strand
CCTGTGGGCGTCGTGGATTCCCGAGCACTCGCCCTCCCTGCGGTTCCTCGCGGCGCGCCAGGTCATCGAGCTGAACCCGCTCGACGCGGAGCGCCTCGGGCTGGTGTCGGGCGACGACGCGGAGATGCGGGCCAACGGCCATTCCGTCACCGGAACGGTGCGGGTCCGCCGCTCGGTTGCGCGCGGCACGGTGTCGACGCTGCTCGGCACCGCGGAGGACAACGCGAACCTGCTCGCGGACGGAGCGCCCGTCCTGGTGGAAATAGAGCCGTCCGCTGCCAACGCGGCGGACGGGTTGCGCGAGGGCGCGACGTCGACGTGATCCCGCTCGCCGACACGACCTTCGTAGAGACCACGGGCGTGTGGATCATCAAGTCCGTGGTGATCTTCGCGTTCGTGCTCGCGGTCGTGCCGATGATCCTGCTGCTCGAGCGCAAGCTCCTGGGCCGATTCCAGAACCGGTACGGCCCCAACCGCGTCGGCCCCTACGGCCTGCTGCAGCCGCTCGCGGACGTCGTCAAGCTGCTCTCCAAGGAGCAGTTCTACCCCGCATCCGGCGTGCCGGCCCTGATGGCCCTCGCCCCGGCGATCATGATCGTGACCGCGCTCGCGTCGATCGCGATCATCCCGTTCGGCGACGTGAGGGAGGGCTTCGGCTCGGAGTTCGGCCTGTACGGGATCGACGTGAACATCGGCGTCCTGTACGCCTTCGCCTTCGGCTCGCTCGCCTTCTACGGGTTGATGCTGGGCGGCTGGGCGTCCGGGTCCAAGTACTCCTTCCTGGGCGCGATGCGCTCGGCGGCGCAGCTGATCAGCTACGAGGTGTCGCTCGGGCTGAGCCTGATCGGGGTCGTGATGATGGCCGGATCGCTGTCCTTGGTGGACATCGTGAAGGCACAGGACGGCGTCTGGTTCGTGCTGCCGCAGTTCGTGGGCTTTCTGATCTTCACGGTCGCCGGCTTCGCGGAGACGAACCGCCCTCCGTTCGACCTGCCCGAGGCCGATGCCGAGCTGGTCGCCGGTTACAACACCGAGTTCGGCGGCATGCGCTTCGGGTCGTTCTTCATGGCCGAGTACATGAACATGCTGGTGATCGCCGGGATCGCCGCGGCGATGTTCTTCGGCGGCTGGATGGGGCCCGGGCCGAGCTGGCTCGACCCGCTGTGGATGATCCTGAAGATGCTCGCCGCGATCGTGTTCTTCATCTGGATCAGAGCGACGATGCCCCGGCTGCGGTACGACCAGCTGATGAGCTTCGGCTGGAAGATCATGCTGCCGCTGGCGACGCTGAACCTCCTCGTGACCGCTGTCCTGGTGGCCCTGCTGTGAGCTACCGCCCCGACAAGGACGTGATCGCGGTGCAGCGGGGGCCGGACGCCGGCGGGCTCGGCGGTGTCGTGCGCACGTTCGGCGAGACGCTGCGCGGGCTGAAGACGACCTTTGGGCGCCTCGTGGAGGGCCCGGTCACGATCGAGTATCCCGAGGAGAAGACGCCGGTGTACCCGCGCTTCCGCGGCCGCCACAAGCTGCACCGGTTCGAGGACACGGAGCTGGAGAAGTGCGTCGGCTGCTCACTGTGCGTGGCCGCCTGCCCGGCCGACTGCATCCGGGTCGTGGCGGCGGAGAACACGCCCGAGCACCGCGTGTCGGCGGGCGAGCGCTATGCGGAGGTCTACGAGATCAACATGACGCGTTGCATCTTCTGCGGGTACTGCGAGGTCGCGTGTCCCTTCGACGCGATCACGCTCGGGCACGACTACGAGATGTCGGACTACAACCGCTCAGATCTCATCTTTACGAAGGAGATGCTGTTGGCCGACCCGGTGGAACGGACGCCGCTACGTAGAGAGGGCGAGTAGCACCACCGCCGATGGAAGCGGTCGCCTTCTGGTTCGCCGCCGTGCTGGCCGTTGCGGGCGCCCTCGGCGTCGTGCTGCAGCGCAACCCCTTCTACAGCGTGCTGGCGCTGGTCGTGCACCTGCTCGCGCTGGCGGTGCTGTTCCTGCTGCTGCGCGCCGAGTTCCTGGCCGCCGCGCAGGTGATCGTGTATGCCGGCGCCGTGATGGTGCTGTACGTGTTCGTGGTCGCGTACGTGGGCGGGCTCGAGGGTCCCCTGATCGAGCCGGCGCCCGCCGTTCGCGCCCTCTCCGTCGTGTTCTGCGCCGCGCTGCTCGCGGAGCTGAGCGTGGCGATCATCGGGTCGGGCCTGAAGGCGCTCGACACCCGCGGCGCCGACCTCGAAGCCGGCTTCGGATCGCCGGCGCAGATCGGCGAGCTGTTCCTGACGAGGTTCCTGATCGCGTTCGAGCTCGTCTCGCTGCTGCTCCTGATCGCCGCCGTCGGGGCGATCGTGCTGGCGGGAAGAGAAAAGGCCGACGATCTGCAAGCAGATCGCCGGGTTGTGCAAGGGACGACCGCTCCGTAATGGACATCGTCTGGTACCTCGTCCTGTCGGCGCTGATCTTCTGCATCGGCGCGGTCGGCGTGCTCACCCGGCGCAGCCCGCTGGTGGTGCTGATCTGCCTCGAGCTGATGCTGAACGCGGGCAACCTGGCGCTGGTCGCGTTCGCCCGCATGACGGGCACCGCGGACGGGCAGATCTTCGCGCTCGTCGTGATGATCGTCGCCGCCGCGGAGGTCGTCGTGGGGCTCGGGCTGATCGTCGCGATGTACCGCGACCGGGTGCCGATGGACGTCGACGAGCTGAGCGAGCTGCGCGGGTGACCGTTTGAACCCCACGACCTACGCCTGGCTCGTGCTGGCGTTCCCGCTCGCCGGGTCGATCGCGATCGCGCTCGGCTGGCGCTGGCTGCCCGGCCGGAGCGCGGGCTGGATCGGCTCCGCGGCGATCGGCATGGCGTTCCTGAACGCGCTCGGCGCGCTCGTGAAGCTCCAGGACCTGCCGGCGGAGGAGCGCCGTCTGACGTCGTCCCTGTGGGACTACGTCAACACGGCGGGGGTCGGCGCGAAGCTGGACGTGTTCGTCGATCCATTGGCGGTGTTCATGGCGCTGGTCGTGTCGGGAGTGAGCTTCCTGATCCACGTCTACTCGGTCGCGTACATGGCGGGCGACCGCGGCTACCGGCGCTACTTCAGCTACCTGAACTTCTTCGTCTTCTCGATGCTGCTCCTGGTGCTGGCGGGCAACTTCGTGCTCCTGATCGTCGGTTGGGCGTTCGTCGGCTTTGCCTCCTACGCGCTGATCAGCTTCTGGTACCGGCGCCACACCGCCACCTACGCCGGCATGAAGGCGTTCGTGATCAACGTGGTGGGCGACGTCGGCCTGGTCCTCGCGGCGATCCTGCTCCAGCGCGACACCGGCCGGCTCGACTACCCCGGCGTGTTCGAGGCCGCACCGCGCGTCTTCGAGCAAAACGAGTGGGTGATCGTCGCCGTCTGCCTGCTGATCCTGCTCGGCGCGTTCGCGAAGTCGGCCCAGATCCCCCTGCACACGTGGCTCGCGGACGCGATGGAGGGCCCGACTCCGGTCTCGGCCCTGATCCACGCCGCCACGATGGTGACCGCGGGCGTGTACCTGATCGCGCGCACGCACCCGTTGTTCGAGCTGGCGCCCACCGCCGCGGACATCTCGGCGGCGATCGGCGCGCTCACGATCGTGTTCGCCGCCTCGGTCGCGCTCGTCGTCACCGACCTGAAGCGCATCATCGCCTACTCCACGATCAGCCAGATCGGCTACATGATCATGGGCGTCTCGATCGCCGCCTACGGCGCCGGGATGTTCCACCTCATGACCCATGCCTTCTTCAAGGCGCTGATGTTCATGGCGGCCGGCTCCGTGATCGCCGCGATGGCGGGGTCCCAGGACATCGACCGCATGTCGGGCCTGCGGCGCGCGCTGCCGTTCACGTACGTGGCCTTCCTGATCGCCGCGCTCGCCCTGGCGGCGTTCCCCGGCCTCTCCGGCTACTTCTCCAAGGACGAGATCCTCGCCTTCGCCGCCGAGCGCGGCGGCGCCTACTGGCTGCTGTACGCGGCCGGCACCCTCGCCGCGCTGCTGACGGCGCTCTACGCATTCCGCATCGTGTTCCGGGTGTTCGGCGGCGAGCCGAACGAGGAGGCCCGCGAGCTCGAACGAGGCCACCTCCACCACGCCGACCCGGTCAACCCGATGACCGGCGAGCCGGAGGACACCGACGTCGGCTATCCCGGGCCCGAGCACCACATCGCCGAGCGGGAAGGCCCGATGAAGATCGCGATGGGCATCCTCGCGCTGCTGGCGGTGGTCGCGGGCGTGGTTCAGATCCCGGGCGTCACGCACGTCGTCGAGAACTTCCTCCACCCCACCTTCGAGGAGTCCCGCCTTGCCGGCACCGACGTCTCCGGCGGGCTCGAGGCCCTCGCGCTGATCGTCGGCGCGCTGACCGCGCTGGGAGGCGTCGGCCTCGCCTGGCTGCTGTACGTGCGCAACCCCGGCTCGACCGTGCAGCTCGCGCGGCGGCTGCCGCGACTGCACGACTTCCTCGCGCACAAGTGGTACTTCGACGAGCTGTACGACCGCGCGATCGTGCGGCCCGCGCTCGCGCTGGGGCGGTTCTCCACCGACGTGTTCGAGCGCGCGGTGATCGGGGGCATGGTGTCCGGAACCGCGCTCGCGGTGCGGACCGGCAACTCGATCGTGCGGGTCGCGCAGACCGGCCTGCTGCGCAACTACGCGCTGCTGCTCGTGACGGGCGTGACCGCGCTCGCCCTCTACTTCCTGGTGGTCAGTCGCTGATGCTCAGCGTGCTCGTCTTCCTCCCGGTGGCCGGCGGCCTGCTCGCGGCATTGATGCCCGGTCGAGAGGAGCGGGAGGGCCGGAGCACCGGGTTCGTGTCGCTGCTCTTCGCAGCGGTGACGTTCGGCATGTCGATCGGGCTGCTGGTCGACTTCGACTCCGGCGGCGGCTTGACGAACGTCACGAACGTGAGCTGGATCCCCGAGCTGGGCATCCGCTACAAGCTCGGCGTCGACGGGCTGAACCTGTTCCTGATCGCGATGACCGCGCTGCTGTGGCTGGCCGCGACGGCGTGGGCGATGCTGCCGGCGCAGAGCGCCGGGCGGGCGCGGCCGCGGCTCTTCTACCTGATGCTGGCGCTCGGCGAGACCGCGGTGCTGGGCGCCTTCTGCGCTCAGGACCTGGCGCTGTTCGTCCTGTTCTTCGACCTGA
>JBOGZM010000374.1:0-5940 GCA_050697255.1 Solirubrobacterales bacterium | reverse complement strand
ACCTTGCCCCCCGTGGACTCCGCGACCCGCTCGAGCGTGGGGCTGAGCGCCCGGCAGGGCCCGCACCAGGAGGCCCAGAAGTCCACGACCACGGGCACGGTGCGGGAGCGGTCGATGACCGCGCGCTGGAAGTCTGACTCTGTGACGTCGGTGGCCATGGCTGTCAAGGATAGGAGGCCCGCTCCGTTTATCCTCCGCGGCCCGCAGGGTAGATGTCAATCGTGGCAAAGGTCCTGTTCATCCCGTTCAGCGTCGGTGGCGGCCTCCTGGCCGGCCTGCTCGGCAAGAAGGTGTTCGAGCAGATCTGGGGCCTGATCGACAAGGAGGAGCCCCCGCATCCCGAGCACCGCGAGATCTCGGTGCCGAAGATGCTGATCGCGCTTGCGATCGAGGGCGCGATCTTCCGGATGGCGAAGGGCGCCTTCGACCACTGGGCCCGGGCCTCGTTCGCGCGCTTCCTGGGCAACTGGCCGGGCGAGGAAGAGCCCGAGCCCGAGCCCGAGTAACGGCTCCGACTCGCCCGGTACAACAGACCCGTGCTGGAAGCCGGTGCGTGGGGCCTGTTCGCCGGGTCGTCGCTCCTGATCGGGGCGGTGGCCGGCATGCTGCTGCGGCTGCCGCATCACCTGGTGGCGGCGATCACCGGGTTCGGGGCCGGAGTCCTGATCTCCGCGGTCGCGTTCGAGCTGACCGAGGAGGCCTACGCGATCGGCGGGGCGGATTCCGTCGCCGCCGGGCTTGCCGCGGGGGCGATCGTCTTCTTCGTGGGCGACCGGTACATCGAGCGCATGGAGGGCGCCGGGGGCGACGGCACGTCCAAGGCAATCGCCTTCGGGGCCGGGCTCGACGCGGTGCCGGAGTCGGCTGCGATCGGGCTCTCGGTGCTCGGCGCCGGCACCGTCTCACCCGCGCTGGTCGGAGCCGTGTTCCTGTCGAACGTGCCGGAGGCGCTCTCGTCCACGGCCGGCGCGATGGACGCGGGCCACCGCCGCGGCCGGGTGATCGCGCGCTGGGCGGCGATCGTTGTGCTGTCGGGCGTCTCGGCCGCGCTCGGCTATGTGCTCCTGGACGGCGCCTCCGACAACCTGATCGCCTTCACGCAGGCATTCGCGGGCGGAGCCGTCCTGTGCATGCTCACCGACACGATGATCCCGAAGGCGTTCGAGGACTACGACCGCAAACCGCAGGTCGGGCTGACCACCGTGCTCGGATTCGCGGTCGCGTTCCTGCTCAGCACCATGTGAGCGAGTCCCTGCGCGCGACCCTCGCCGAGCGTTACACCTAGCCCTGGCCAGGGGGTCGCGGGCGCACGCCCTTCCGGGCGCGGTACGCGGCCTGACGGCACCGGTTCGAGCAGTAACCCGCATCCCGGCGCACCGTGAACGGCAGCGGCGCGCCGCAGTGCACGCACGGGCGGTCGTGGCTCGGGTAGCGGCGGTAGGGGGAGGCCGGCACGGGCGCGTTACACCTTACGGGCGGATGGCGGGACGGGCAACTTCGCCGAGTTGACATAAGCGGCGTTATCGCGCATTGGATATGCGCGCCCGGCCTCACCCCCCGGCGGGCCGCACGGCGCTGACCAGGTCCTGCCCGTTGAACCGGCCCTCGGTGAAGCCGACCAGCTGAAGTCCCGGGCGGCGCTCGACGATCGCGCACACGGCCGAGGGACGCGTGAGCGAGATCCCATAGGTCGAGGGCAGCGCGAGCCGTTCGCGCTGCTCGGGGTCGTGGGCGTACTCCACATAGGCGATGCCCTCTCGCTCGTAGTCACTCAGCAGCGCGTCGTGGTCGATCGGGTTGTACGCGCGCCGGCGCTCGGGGTCGCGCATGAGCTGGGCGATCCGGCGGCCGTGCGTCGTGAACACCACCAGCCCGCCGGGGCCGAGGGCGCGCTCGAACAGCTCGAGAAACCCGTCCCACTGCTCGGGCGGCAGGTGCGTGAACAGCGATCCGCTCCAGATCAGGTCGTAGGGAGCGTCGATCACCACGTCCGCCGGGTCGGCCCGGCCGTAGACCGGCTCCGCGCCGAAGGTCGCGGCGCAGAAGTCGACCCCGTGATGGTCGATGTCGCAGCCACCCAGCCGGGCCGCGGGGAACTCGGCCCTGATCCAGCGCAGCACCCTCCCGTACCCGCACGGCAGGTCGAGCGCGCTGTCGACGGCGGTCTTCCCGGCCGCGACCATCCCGAGGCGGATGCAGTCGAGCCCCTTCTGCCCCGCCCGCAGGTAGCGCTCCCTGACCCTGAACATCTGGTCTCGAGGCGAGATCTCCTCGATCACGCCGCTGGGATAGTCCGCGGTCACGACGCCGAGCAACATAGTCTCCCCCACCGATCTCGGTTGACAGCATCCATTAGGCAACCCTAATATGCCTTCGCCTCGCGCTGTTGGGCCCTCCCTACCGGTGTCGCAACTGCCGCAGATCGAAAGGAGCCGGCTTGTCATTCGCAGAGACCGTCCTGCTTGGTGCCCTCGCAGGGTTCACGATCTACCTGAGCCTGCCGTTTGGCCGGCTCCAGCTCTTGGGCGACCGCGCACGGGTCGGGCTGGCGATGTTCGCCGTGGGAGTGCTCGCCTTCCTGCTCGTCGATGTGTTCGAGCACGCGCTGCACATCGCCGAGGAGGCCGTGGAGGGCTATGAGGCAGGCGAGGGGACGCTCGGCAAGGCGATCGGCTTCCCGTTGATGCTCGCCGCCGGCTTCGCCGCCGGCTGCGCCGGTCTGGCGCTGCTGGAGCGTCGCATCCGCCGCTCGACCGACCTTCCTCGGATGGCGGGCGGCTCGAGCGACGCGATGACCGTGGAGCAGGCACAGGCTTTCGCTCTGGTCGAGACGGACCTCCTCCGCAGGCGGGCGCTGCGGCTGGGAATGACGATCGCGGCCGCGATCGGGATCCACAACTTCGCCGAAGGGCTTGCGATCGGGGTCTCCGCGAGCGCGGGCGAGATCGGCCTCGCGACGGTGCTGATCATCGGCTTCGCCCTGCACAACGCGACCGAGGGCTTCGGCATCGTCGGGCCGCTCGGCGACGTACGCCCCTCGTGGAGGTGGTTGCTGGTCGCCGGCCTGGTCGGCGGCGCCCCGGTCTTCCTGGGCGCGATGGTCGGCTACAACGTCAATTCAGCGCCGCTCGAGCTGGCCTTCTACGGCGTTGCCGGCGGGGCCATCCTCTACGTGATCGGCGAGGTCTGGAACGCCATGCGGCGCTACGGGTTCAAGGAGCTTGGACTCTGCCTCCTGTGCGCGGGCTTCGCGGCGGGGCTGTTCACGGACATGATCGTCGCGTACGGGGGCGGGTAGAACCCCCTCCTCCCTGCCGGCACGGGTGGAGCCCGCGGGGCAGGGAACGAGTCCTTTCACGACAGTCCCCAGGACTTTGGGAGCGGCCCTGTCCTGCCGATGAGAGTCGCAGGAACCGTCTTGGGCGTACCAGGAGCAAACAAGAGCATGGGCCGCATCGCCGCGGCGGTATGGGCCGCAATCGCCCTCTGTGGCGCGATTGCGACCATCGGGCCGCTGGAGATCCCCGGCTCCGACACGACGCAGATGCGCGAGATCGCCGCCCTGGCGGCGTTCTTCGCCGGCGTTTCATTCCTGCTGCCCTGGTCGCGCCTGCCGCAGGTCGCGTTCGGCATCGGCCTGGTGCTGATGAGCGCGCTGATCGCGGGGCTTGCGCACGCATCCGGCTCCGCCGACAGCGGGCTCACGATCCTGTTCACGTTCGTGGTGGCGCTGGGCGCGTCCTTCATGCCGGTTCGCTCGAGCGTCGCTCAACTGGCGGTGATCGCCGTGCTGCTGGTCGCCCTGGTGCTCGTGGTCGGCCAGGCGGACGCGATGCACCTCGCGGTCTTCAAGGTCACGCTGCTGCTCGCCACGCTGATCGTGCTCTGCGGGCTCGTGCTGATCATGCGCGCGACCCTGGATCAGCGCGCGCTCGGCATGCGCGGCCACGGCAGCCGGCGCTACGGCTCCGTCATCCTCGACACGCCGGAGTTCGACGCCGCGCTGGACACTGAACTGTCCAGAGCGGGCCGCCACGAGCGGCCGCTGGCCGTGGTGGCGCTCGAGGTGGTGGGCTCCGTTGCGGACGCACAGGGACGGCGGCACCGGGACGCCGTCGCGGCGGTTGCGCGCACGATCGTGGAGCGGATTCGGATCGAGGACGCCGTGGGTCACCCGGGAGGCCTGCGGTTCACGCTGGTGGCGCCCGAGACCACCTCCGCCGGCGTGGCGGCGATGGCATCGACCCTTGCCGCGGTGGTGCGCCGGCGGCTCGTGGTGGCGGGATTCGAGCCCGATCAGTTCGAGGTGGCGGTGGGATGGGCGGAGTTCCCGCACCGCGCAACCACCCGGGAGGATCTCATGCTCGCCGCGCTCGAGGCGCTCGAGGTCTCCAAGAGAGGCGCCGCGCAGCACCACGCCGCGTCCGGCGGCCTCGGCACCGAGCCGGCCACCGGCTCTGCGTGACATCCGGCGCCCGGACTGCGAAATAAAGTCTCCGGAGGGCTTGTTTTCCGCCCCCGATGCGGGAAGATTCCGCCTGATCGATGGCCTCGGACAGGCTCACAGCGCTCGATGCGTCGTTCCTCCACCTGGAGGACGCGTCGTCCCACATGCACGTCGCCGGGGTTTCGCTCTTCGCCGGCGAGCCTCCGACCCACGAGGAGCTGCTCGCACACGTCGAGGGGCGGCTGTCGCTCGTCCCGCGCTTTCGTCAGAAGCTGCGTCTCGTGCCGTTCGGGCAGGGACGGCCGGTGTGGGTGGACGACCCCCACTTCAATCTCGAGTACCACGTGCGGTCGACCGCGCTGCCCCCGCCGGGCAGCGAGGAGCAGCTGAAGAACCTCGCCAGCCGCGTGTTCGCGCAGCAGCTGGACCGCACCAAGCCACTGTGGGAGATCTGGCTCGTCGAGGGCCTGGCGCCGGGTGACCCCGCGCCCGGTGCCGACGGCAGCGGCCCAGAGGAGTCGCAGGCCGGGCCGCAGCCGCGCTTCGCGCTCCTGTCCAAGACGCACCACGCCCTCGTCGACGGCGTCGCGGGAGTGGACATCACCGCCGTGCTGTTCGACACGGCGCCCGACCCCGAGACCCCGCCCGGCCCCGGCATGCCGTGGCAGCCGCGCCCGGAGCCGACGTCGATGCAGCTGCTCGGCGATGCGCTCATCGAGCGTGCGATCCAGCCCGCCGAGGCCGCCCGCTCGGCGCGGGCGGCCTTCCGCACGCCGCGCAGGATTGCCCGCCGTGGGCTCGAGAGCGTTGCCGCGATGGGAGCGCTCGCGCGGACCGGGATGGGTGCCCCCTCGACGCTCCTGAACGTCGACATCGGCCCGCATCGGAGGTTTGACTGGGTGCGCGCGAACCTCGACGACATCAAGGCGATCAAGAACAAGCTGGGCGGCACGGTCAACGATGTCGTGCTGGCGGTCGTCACCGGGGCACTGCGGGGCTTCATGCAGCAGCGCGGGGAGCCGGTGGACGACGTCATGCTGAAGGCGATGGTCCCCGTCAGCGTGCGGCGGGAGAACGAGTACGGGCTGACCGGCAACAGAGTCGCGGCGATGATGGCGTCGCTGCCGGTGTACGAGGTCGATCCCGTCGAGCGCCTGCGGATCCTGAGCGACGAGCTGTCCGGGCTGAAGGACTCCGGTCAGGCGGTCGGCGCCGAGGCGCTCACCCAGCTGGCCGGCTTCGCGCCTCCGACAGTGCTGGCCCAGGCCAGCCGCCTGCAGTCCCGCCAGCGCTTCTTCAACCTCGTCGTCACGAATGTGCCAGGGCCCCAGATGGAGCTCTACGTGCTCGGCCGTCCGCTCGTCGATGTCTTCCCACTCGCCCCGCTGGCGCGCCGCCAGGCGCTCTGCATCGCGATCATGAGCTACCACGGAAAGCTGAACTTCGGTCTCCTGGGCGACTTCGACGCGATGCCCGACCTCGAGGTCCTCGCT